>QMPG01000140.1 GCA_003648455.1 Bacteroidota bacterium | reverse complement strand
GGCGATAGAATTAATGTAGGATATGAATATGAACATCAAAGCGTTATGTGGGATTTTGGCGATGGTTCTCCAATTGCTAATAACGATTGGGTTGACCATATTTATAATACAGCCGGTGTTTATGACATTACCTTATATCTCGAAACACAATGTGGACCGGATACGATAACTCAACAAGTAACAGTGTCAGATGGTGCTGTTCCGATTGTTGATATTTATGTTCCTGGTGATAGTTTTTGCCCTTACGACAATATCTTTTTCGATTGTAACTATGAACAAGAGCATACACAAAGTTATTTATGGGATTTTGGAGATGGATATACTTCGGTTAAAAAAAACCCTGTTCATGCTTATTCCAATGTAGGGGAATACACTGTTCAACTAACAATTACAAATTTATGTGGTAACACAGGTACGAAACAAACGACTGTTTATATTGATAATAATAATATAGTATATGCAGATTTTGATTATTGGTTTGAAGGAGAGTCTTGTCCAAATAATATCGTCTCGTTTCATCCTCAAGGAACAGGAAATTGTTTGTGGGATTTTGGCGATGGCATTAGTTCAACATTAAATCAACCTCACCACTCTTATGCTGATGCGGGAACGTACAATGTAAAATTAATTATTTCAAATAATTGCGGTAGTATCGACAGTATCGTGAAACCTGTTGATGTGCAATATCATCCGGATTATAACCCTCCTTGGGTTAATATATGTTTTAAAAATCAAGATGAAGATGTTGATTCTATAACAGTATGCCCCGGTGAAGAGGTGATATTTGAAAATTATTCAGGTGGTGAAAATTTATATTATACGTGGGACATGGGCGATGGTACAATATTACATGAGCGTGATGTAACATATTCGTTTTCTACAGATGGAACTTATAAAGTGAAAATGACTGCGCAAAACAATTGCCATGCTGAAAATTCCGATTCCTTATGGGTTGTTGTCGATGCTGCTGCACAACCAACAGCTCATTTACGTGTTGTGCCGGATACAATATGCCCGGGAGAAAAAGTATTTTTCTATAACATTCTTTCAGAAATTGGTAAAGATAATTACACTTATGATGTGTGGTTTGGCGATGGAGATTCTTTAATAAATATTATTGAGCCTAATGATACTTTGTTTAATATAATTTCTCATGTTTATACCTTAGCTGGCGTTTATCCTTACATTTTCAAAGTAAAAAATGTTTGTGGTAACTCAATATCCATTAACGGACAAGTTGTTGTAAATAATGATGCAAATCGAAAACCAAGGTATATGATTGAAAATTCATCGGGTCATCATGATGGTGAAGTCATGGTTTGCCCGATTGCCGAAGATTCTATAATTTTTATTCAAGTTAAAGATACAATAGCAACTCTTGGCACGGTAATGCACGAAGAAGACCCGATGCCTAATATTGTTTCTGTCAGTTCATTTGTTAGAGACACTTCAGCTCTTACAATTGAGTTTAATTCAGATGGACAAGGATGTCAAGCTACAGGTGATTATACTTATTCAGAAAGTGCAGATGGCGACACTATTACTTTTTATAACTCAAATGATCCCTGTATGGAAAGGCAATCTTTACTTGACGGCCATACTTTCTTTTTTACCGATGATGATGAAAGATCTGTTTGCCCGGGCGATCCGGTTGATTTTACTATTGTAGGAGGTATCTCGTATGAGTGGCATTTTGGTGATGGCTCACCAACAAGTACTGAACAATTACCTTCACACGTTTATGCCGAAACAGGAAGTTATAACGCTTTTTGTATTGCTACAAACGCAGCCGCAAGAATTGATACGGTTTATACAACTGTATTAATTAGTTCTGACAACTTCCCTGAAGCTTGGTTTGAATCTTCAGATTATGGTAACATACATGTTAACGACACGGTATTCTTTCATGCAGAAGCAGACCATGATCAAGGCAAGTATTATACTTATTCATGGGATTTTGGTGATGGTAGTCCAAGCCCCGAAGGAATGAACCCATTTCATGTATATCACCAACCAGGAGATTATACGGTAACATTAACAGTTACTAATGGTTGTGGTTATTCAACAAATCAGGAAAATATATATGTGCACTACACACCCGGCACGTGTAGTGCTGCATATAGCTACTTCCCTGATATGTCGAATAAGTCTGTTCAGTTTTACGATGAGTCGTTTGGCGATAATATTACAAATTATCAATGGGATTTTGGCGATAACACATTCTCAGACGAACAAAATCCTTACCATGTTTATAATGACTTTGGCTTTTATAATGTTTGTCTAACTGTTTTTGATTCTGTTAGTGGATATAGCGATGTGTTTTGTAATACAGTTGCTCTTGTTAATGACACTGTTGCAGCTTGTAATGCAAGTTATGATTATGAAATAAACGGTACACAAGTAGCTTTTGTAAATACATCAAACGGAAATGTTACTGATTATTATTGGGATTTTGGTGATAATAAATTTTCTGAGGGGAAAGATCCAATTCATAATTATTCTCAGCAGGGATACTACAATGTTTGTCTAACTATTTTTGATTCATTAAGTGGATGTATGAGTGATTTTTGTAGTGAAATAGCTGTAGTTGGTGATACTACAGATTTTTTTCATGCAGACTTTCATTATTTTGCCAATAATAGAAAAGTAACCTTTACAAATAAATCAACCGGTAATATTACAAATTATTTGTGGGCTTTCGACGATGGTCATTATTCTTATATTGCAAACCCTATTCATACTTATGATGATCCGGGATTTTATCATGTATGTTTGTCAATTTACGATTCTATTTCAGGAGATTTGGGTGAGTATTGTAAAAATGTAGTTGTAGTTGATACTTCACAGGCAACTTGCAACGCCGATTATTCATATTATATTAACGGATTAGATGTCTCATTTACAGATAATTCTCAAGGTGATCTTTCTAATTATTTATGGGACTTTGGCGATGGTGCTTATTCATATAAGAAAAACCCTAATCATCATTATTATAAACAAGATTATTATCCTGTAACATTGTCTGTTTATGATGAGGCATCAGGTTGTATGGATGAGGTAACCAAAGTATTAATGGTTGTCGATTCAACACAATCGGCTTGTCATGCACAATTTACCTATGGATTAAATAATAAGCAAGTCTCTTTCTCAAATTCTTCTAATGGTAATATAACTAACTACCTATGGGACTTTGGTGATGGTAGTTATTCTTACGAAGAAAGTCCTACACACAATTATCAGCAATCAAATTATTATCCGGTTGTGTTATCTATTTACGACAGCATTAGCGGATGTATGGATGAACTTTACAAAGTGGTAGTTGTTGTTGATACAACACAATCAATGTGTAATGCTAATTTTGAATTTTATTCAAAAGGAGATTCTGTGTTCTTTACTAACACTTCTGAAGGAAATATAACCGATTATTTCTGGGATTTTGACGATGGTGGATATTCTTATGAAGATGATCCTACTCATGTTTATGCACATTCAGGTTATTATCTTGTAAATCTCACATCTTATGATGCAGAATCTAATTGTTTGTCTAATTATAATAATGTGATTTTTGTTATTGATACAACACAAGAAAGTTGTAACGCAAGGTTTAATTTCTTTACTGAGGGTAATACAGTAAACTTTACAGCTGATGCTGTTGGAACATACACAAATTTGTTCTGGGATTTCGATGATGGTTATAATAGCAATCAGCTTAACCCAGCACACACATATGAAAATTCCGGATATTACAATGTTACATTTGTAGTTTTTGATACTACCAACAATTGCTTTGATTCTCGTAATAAAATTGTTTTTGTTGGAGGAACAGAACCAAATGGAGAATGTAAAGCCGATTTCTCATATTTCCCTGATAATACTACTTTAGAGGTTAAATTTTCTGATAAATCATATGGAAATCCTGTAAGTTGGTATTGGGACTTTGGAGATAATTCACCGGCGAGTAATCTAAAAGATCCGATATATAAATATTCACAGTCAGGATATTACAGAGTTAGTTTAACAGTAGAAAATGCTTTCGGAAATCAAAAATCAGTTAGTAAATTTATTGCTGTTGGCGATGTTTCAAACAGCAGTACTTCTTACTTTACTTATCTGGCAGATTCTGTTACAAGCACAGCATATTTCAACAACGAATCTCTTGGTAATATTAGTTCTTACTTATGGGACTTTGGTGATGGATATACTTCAGAACAAAAAAATCCGGCTCATACTTATCAGGATACAGGTTATTATGCTGTTTGCTTAACAACTGTTTCTGCAAGCAGTGTGTCTAAAATGTTCTGTAACGATATTCGAATTGGTAATGCTTTGGCTAACCCTTGTTTGTATTCATGTGTATGGCCTGGTGATGCAAATAATGATTTAGAGGCTAATCATTACGACATTATGACAATTGGATTAAATTATAACTTAACAGGACCAAAACGTGACAATGCTTCATTGCTTTGGATAGGTCAGTTTAGTCAAAACTGGTCAACTTATCAGCTCGATGGTACAAATAACAAATATGGCGATTGTAATGGTGATGGAATTATTAATGATGATGATACTTTGGCAATTACACAAAATTTTGCTTACAGCCATTATTATCAACCGGATACAAAAGCTGAAAATGATTGGATTTTGAGTTGTGATTGGGATGATACAAAAGTAGGAGCACAAAGAGCCAGAGTTAAACTTAGTCCTCCTTCAAAAAAAGCCGCCACAGATATTTATGCAATAGGCTATGAAATAATTGTTAAAGGTGGCGAGGGAATTATTTTTAGCAAAACTCAAGTGAGTTTCAATGGAAGTTGGTTAGGAACTGATGGTGATAATTTATTAACATTCTATCAACTTGATTCTGCTAAACAAAAAATTTATATTGGTGTAACAAGAATAGATCATAAGGATACAACAGGTAGTGGAGATATCACTAATATTTATTTTGAATTTAAAGACGGATATGGACCTGAAAATGTTTCTTTTGACGTAACAACTCAAGGAGGTATTGTTTCTTCAGGTGCAGATGTTCGTGTAGGTGGTGCTTTAAATGTAAATCTGGGTGCCGACAAATATATTTGCGAAGGAGATACTGCAACAATTGATGCAGGCGAAGGTTTTCTTTCTTATTTATGGTCAACGGGAGATACCAAGAGAAGTATTGAGGTTTCAGAAGCAGGAACATATTCAGTTACTGTTACAGATTCTACTTCAAATGTAAGCAATGATACTATTAAAGTTGTTGTAAATCCTCTCCCGATAGTTGATATTGGAGAAGTTTACGAAAGTGCCGATTCTGTTATCCTTGATGCAGGTGAAGGATTTGTTGAATATTTATGGTCTGATGGTACTACTCAACAAACAACAATTGCAAAACATACTGGTCATTATTATATTACAGTTACCGACGAGAATGGATGTCAAGGAGTTGATACTGCTTATGTTCATATTTTAGGAATCGCAAAAATGACAAATGATATTAAGTGTGTTGTGTTTCCAAATCCAAACAAAGGTATATTCAAAATTTTCTTGAATAGCAATGATAATGAAGATTTGGTAATACAGCTTGTCAATATTCAAGGTCAACTTGTTTATCACAAAGATGTTGAAAATGTAAAAGATTATAAAGATGAAATAAATGTTTCAGATTTACCAAAGGGTATTTATTATCTGAAAATTAATAAGGGGTCATTGTTTAAAGTTAAACGAGTTATTATTAATTAATTTTTCTTTTAGAGTATTAAAAGGCGGAGTCTCTCCGCCTTTTTTTTAACCCATTCATTAACCTCCGTCAAACACTTCGCAATTTATGCAATAATGGAGTTTGCTTAAATTTTATATGCTATTTATATAAAAATACAAAAAACAGATTTCCTATATTGCCTTTTACAAAAAAAAACTTATCAATTAAATAACATTATTTATCAAACAAAAAAAACACTTCGTCAAATAACAGATGCAATTATATGAAATAAAAAAACGTTTTCGCGTATTCTACGTATTTTTTAATAATACTAAATAATAATTGAGTCTACTCCGAAAACTAAAGTTATCAATTTATTGTCGCTTAGCGGATTTATAATAAACTGACGTACAGATTTATAACTTTCGGTCTTTTTGTAAAGTTAACCGCTTAGTGGCTTCTCGGAGTGAATTCATAATTTTAATTTTTAAGTTAATAAAGTAATTAAAAGTATTATTTTCAATATTCAATAATTATCTTTGTATTTTTTTTTAATGAGGACTTTATAATTGATTTACTGAAAATTAATTCAAGATATCTATCTATATATTTTAATCAAAACAAATGAAGAATAATTTTTATTTATTATCTCTAACAACTAATAATTATAGCAAATCAAGAGATGCTATTTTTTATTTTATAAAACATTTCGTGTTAATACTTATTGCCATTTTGGGTTTCTCTTTAACTTCGTTAGGACAAACATCGCTTTTTTCTGATGATTTCGAAACAGATAAGGGTTGGGTATTTGTTTCTGAATTTGAACGAGGGGCTCCTATTGGAGGAGGAGGAGATGCTCATGGAAATTCAAATCCAACATCTGCGTATAGTGGTACTAATGCAATTGGTACAGTTTTAGATGGAGATTATTTTAGTAGTTTAGCAGATAGGGCATATATCGCAACTTCTCCAACAATTAATTGTTCGGGATATTCAAAAGTGATTTTAAATTTTCAACGTTGGCTAAATGTAGAGCAACCTGCGTATGACCATGCATATATTGATGTATGGGATGGTTCTGCTTGGAATGAAGTTTGGGCTAATGGCTCAGAAATTACAGATGCTGCTTGGTCTTTGCAATCAATAGATATTTCTGCTTATGCAGGAAATCAAAGTAATGTTAAAATTCGTTTTGCATTAGGAGCTACCGATGGATCGTGGAATTTTTCCGGTTGGAATATTGATGATGTTGAAATTACAGGAACAGCTACTCCTGTCGGTTTTGGTCAAGCTCCGGGTTTAGTCTTTTGGCAAAGAGGTGATTTGGGAGTAACAGGAACAACTCCAATAACAAATTGGGCAGACCAGTCGGGTAATGGTAATGATGCTGCACCGGCTCCAACCGGACCAGACCAAATTACTTCGACAAATATGAACAATAAAGAGGTAATGGATTTTAGCGGTGTAGGATTAAATATTCCTGATAATCCGAGAATAAATACAGGAACCGGCTATAACGGTGATGAAAGGAGTATGTTTATTGCCTTCCATACTGGCTCTGATGTAACTACAACTCAATATCTATTTGAAGAAGGCGGTGGAACTAATGGGCTCGGTGTATTTGTTAAAAACGGGAAAGTTTATGTAACAATATATAATAATAAAGATGCAAATCGTTTAACTGTTTTTAATGAAGTTAGCACAAATACACCTTATATTTTGTCTTTCATCTGGGACAAAGGTGCGTTAACTGCAAGATTAAATAACAATCCATTCACCGATAACACAGGTAACGGAACAATTACTACCCTCAAAGCTCATAGTGGCGATATTTCTATTGGTTTTACTGATGGTAACACTAGAGATGAAACAGGGGCATCTCAAGCAGGAGGGGCGAATTATACCGGAGAAATAGCAGAGATAATATATTACGATAAGGCATTAACATCTGAGGAAGAAATTTCATTAAATGATGATTTAGGTACAAGATATGGCATTAATGTTAGTTTCGATAAAAAAACATACTATTCATACCAATCGG
>QMPG01000139.1 GCA_003648455.1 Bacteroidota bacterium | reverse complement strand
TAATTTTTCTACGCTTAAGAATTACTAACAAATTTGGGGTTTTAAATAAGCCAAAATTTGAGTATTTCTGATGCGGGGTTTACTTGCGTGAGCTCACCGCCAGCTGGCGGTTCGGTTTCCGCTTTACTTCCCACTATCCATCGTTAATTCATGCAAAAACGAAGTGAATTGCATGAAAGCGGGTTAAAACGCGGCTAATAATAAATCAATATCGCGAGAAGGCAAATTAAATTTATCTCCCATTTCTTGTTTAGTTAAAATACCGTTAAAAAGATAAACCCCATTTCGCAAGCCAAGATTGTTTTTGATAACCTGTTTAACACCTCCGGATTCACTAATATCTAGCAATATTGAACCAAAAATATTGCTTAGGGCATATGAGGCAGTGCGAGCTACTCGTGAGGGAATATTCGGCACACAATAGTGTACTACACCGTATTTTATGTATACAGAGTTTTTATGATTTGTAATTTTTGATGTTTCAAAATTACCCCCATGGTCTATGCCAATATCAACAATTACAGAACCACGTTTCATTTCTTTAATAATATCTTCGGTTACAATAAATTTTTTTTCTCTGTTAATTGAGTACAAAGCACCAATAGCTACGTCTGCAGTTTTCATTGCTTTTAACAACACATTAGGCTGTAATATTGAAGTAAAAATTCTTCTCCCTAAATTATTTTGTAGTTTTCTTAATGCGCTTATTGAAGTATCAAAAACCTTTACTGTTGCACCTAATGCCAGTGCAGTTTTTGCTGCAAACTCACCGGCACTGCCTGCTCCAATAATTATAACATCACTGGGACTAACTCCGGCAATTCCACCAAGCATTTCACCTTTACCATTATTAACATTACTTAAATATTCGGCTGCTATTAATATTGAGGTTGTTCCTGATATTTCACTCATTGAACATACTATTGGGTATGAATTATTTTCTATGTCTTTAATATATTCAAAGGCTATTGCTGTTGTTTTTTTTGAAATTAATTTCGTAATATAACTTTTATCTTCGTTTGCAGCGTTTAATGATGATATTACAATTTGATTTCTGTGCATTAATTTAATCTCCTCATCAGTAAATGGAGCTACTTTTAATACCACGTCCGACATAAAAACTTCTGCAATATTATCAACAATTACGGCTCCTGCTTCACTATATGTAACATCATCGAAATGAGCACCTTTTCCCGCTTTTGATTCAATAATTACTTTATTTCCATTATTTACAAGTAATTCAACAGCATGAGGTGCTAAAGCAACTCTATTTTCATATAGCATTCTATCTTTTGGAACCCCAATAATTAATTTTTTTCTTTTTTCTTCAACTTCGAGCTTTTCTTCTTGCGGTAAAAACGCCCCTTTGTTTAGAGAAAATTGTGACATTGGTTTCTTTTGATTTTTCATTTGTTTAAGTCCTATTTAACTTATTTACTTCTTGTAACTAAATTACTTATTAATATCAGAAAATCAAAATATTTATTGATGTGAAAATTAAGTGTTAAATAAATTTAAGCGAATTATTGAGAATTAATTTTCTAATATTTATTCATTCTATTTTGTAAATAGTTTAGATTATATTTTGCTTCCATATATTCTGGCCAAAATTGCAATGCTTTCTTAAAATATGAAATTGCCTGATAATTTTTATCCATTGCAGCATAAGCAAAAGCAATTTTATTATAAAGAATGGCAAGATCTTTATCGTTTTTTAAGCTGGTGTAAAAAATATCAACATCAAATTTTTTAATTTCTTTTATGCTAATTTGTTCCTTAATTTTATTTTGTAAAAAGCTCTGTAAAGGAGCATCGTTCTTGTGTGTAAACAAACTTTGTTTTAACGCACCTCTATAAAAATAACTAAGATTTGTTCTTTTTTTTGCTGCATTTTGTAGTGTAGAAATCAGGCTGTCCCATTTTTTTGTGTTTTTGTATAATTGTGATAAATCAATACAAGTGTTAATTGCAAAGGGTTTTGTTTCTATCGTTTTGTTATAGAAGCTAATTGCTTTTTCAGGATTTTTTTTTAATGAGTAAATATGGGCAAGTTCTTCATAAATGAAATATTTGAAATCAGTATTTTTTAGCTTATTATTTAAGAGAGTAATTGCTTTATCGGGAAACCCAATATTTTGATATAAAGTGCTGAGTTTTAATAAAGATTCTATATTATTGGGGTCGGTTTTTAAAATACCAATATATTTTTGAGCTGCATCATCGTATTTTTTGTTTAAAATATCGATGTCGGCTTTTGTTATTGTTTCATTTATTCGGTTTTGCTTTTGCTGAGGGATTTTAGAAATCAGTTCTGGATTGATTTTTGCAATTACTCCAAAAAAAATCAGTAATATCCAAAATCCTGCAATGACGTAAGTAATAATATTTTTGTGTTTTAGTAGCATCTGTCTAATCAGTATTATGAATTATAAAAACAACATTTTTACCTTCTGCTTTTAATTTGTTGTATTCTGCACAAGCTTGTTTATTTTTAAGATTAATGACCTGAACCATTTTTTTTGATTTAGGATTAAATAAAAATTGAACTTCGTAGGGAGCAGGCAAACCCTCGCCACCTCTACCGTGAACCCCTCTGCCAATTAAAATAATATCTGACGAGTAATCAAAAATAGTGAAAATGTCTGTTTTATTAAATATTTGTTTTTTGTCAACCAGTCGGAAGCACCCCGAAGGCTTTATTAAAATATCGAAATAAGGAATAACAATTCCTTTATAAACTGTTATGCCGTTTGAGTTATAAACAATGTTTTTGTCTTTATATTTTATGAAAAATATTGCTTGAGTTATTGTTGCAATTATGAAAAAAAATGTAAAGAGACGCCTAAAGGTTTTATATTGAAGAAAATGAATTATGAAAAATATTGTACTGAAAACAAAAATTGTTATTAGAATGGCAATAATGCTATATTTTATTTCAGAAAGTAAGGATGAGCAGATAAGAAAAATAAACGAAAGTATTAATGAATAAAAAATTACTGAAAATGTGTTTTTAGGATAATTTTTTAATTTATCGAATTGAATTTGTGATTTGTTTTTTAAAACAACAGGGTTTTCAATAACAAAGAATACAAAAACAATTCCAATAATCGCACCCCATAAATCTTTAGAGATGTCTGAAATATCGAATGTTCGCGAAGAAAGAAATAACTGAAATAATTCGTCGAATGTTGATAAAGAAACAGCAACAAGTAAAGTTCTTAAAATAATTTTATTTGGCAAGGTGTTTTTTGTTTTGCAGTATCGGTACATTAAAAAGGAGAAAATTCCATAAGCTATGTAATGCCAGTTTTGTTGCAGGTCGTAAAATTTCATGTTTAAATAAAAATCGGAAACACTGTGTCCTGCAAAAACCAATAGAATAATAAAAGAAAGCGAAAGAATTCTTTTTTTATTTAAAAGTTTTCGAAATTTAAAAAACAGAAAAAGAATAATTGCAAGTGCAATTAATAAAATATAAGGAATACTAATATTCCCAAGGTGAAAATTTGCTCTGGAAAAAAAAGCTATTGATAATTGAAGATAGTTTTGCAACATAATAAAAGGGGTTGCAACTAACAGCAAACTATATAAGATTAAATCAACTAATGTGGTTTTTGTTTTATTCATTTTACTAATTTTGATACTTAACCCAATATTGTACTTTTTTGTTGTTATTTTTAAATTCAAGTTTTATTTTTTTTGTTGATATGAAATAAACAAAACACTTGTTGTATTCTTCAATTACCCTGTCGCCAAATGTGTTTACAGTAACATCAAGATTTAATAGTGAGTATTTATTATTGTTGATTTTTTTAATATTTTTCCATTTAACATCATTAAATACAAAACCATTTTTTTGTGCCAAAGTTGGCAAAAAAATTATTTTACCAACACAATTATCATCCTTTTTTTCAACAGAGATTTTCATTCGGGCATAATTATCGCCTACACGTGTCCATGTTCCGAAAAACTTATCATTTTGAGATAAATTATTGTCACTACACGAAGTAATAAGGATTATTAAAAATATGAGCCCGAATAAATTTTTATATTTTGACATAAAATAATTATTGTTTTTGAGTTTTAAAATTACTTATAATTTTACGGGATTAAAAAAAAGTGCACAATAAATTAGTGTCTGAAAGAAAATTTTGTAATCTGTTATATTATTGATATTACAAAATAAAAATTGTTTGAAATTTTCATCAAATTGTTAAATTGTTTTATTCCTAAATTGTTTTGCATTTCACAGGGTGAAACCGATAAAATAAGCCATATTGCATAAATATTCGGTGTTTTAGAGTTTTCTTGCAAGAACTAACTAAATTATCCACATTTTTGGGTATTAATAAAAACAAAGAACTAATTCCCATCCCACCCTGCTAATCTTGCCCATAAATACCATGCAGCATAGGCTTTTCTGTTTGCATTTAACGGCTGACTGTGAGCTGAAGAGCATTCATACCAATCTATATTTTCTTCATGAGAATTTTGCCAGTCAATAGCCCAGTTTTTATCGCGAGAACCATCACCGTCAGAGTCATAATCGCAAGCATCATTAGCCATTTTATCTAAATAATATATTCCATCAGGATCATAAGATTCAATATCGGCAAAATCATACAAAATTTTATTATTGTTGATGCAGAAATTTCGAATTTGTTCATTCCGAATGTGTAAATTTCCTTCTTCACCGGTACCATCCAAATGACCGGTCATATATACAAATTTTATCAGAGGATAATCTTCCTCTAATTTATTCATTGCGTTCAGGTATATATTAATTCCTTCTTCGGTATTATCTGAAACACCACCACACCACGACCAAATTACTACATTAATATTTGAGTTAGCTTCATTTTCTAACAATGCTCGGGTTGCAATTTCCCATTCGAGACTACCATTGTGGCCTAAGTCACCACTCATGACCCCATCTCTTATGTCGAGGGCACCATCCATATCACCATTATTCCATTTATATAAATCACCTTTCCAGTTCATTAAGCCGGTCATTCCGGTAATAATTTGTGATCCATGAGATGTGTGACCATAAGCAATATGAAGGTTTGCTTTTGCTGCATCTATCCATTCTATTGGTATTTTTGAAATGTCTAAATTGCTGTGACTAAAAATTTTATTTTGTTCAATTTTTTCGTCTTTATTGCACGATTGAAAAGCAAAAAAAGTAACTAGCAATAAAAATAATATGTTTGTCTTTTTCATAATGGTTAATTTTAAAGGTTAATCAGTATTTAAACATTTTATGGAGAAAAAGATTAAGATAATAAATATCAATTAAAAAAAAAAGATTATTTTGTTAGTAAGCAAAAAAAAGGATGTTGATTATTTATATATATATCAATTAGCAACAAACTAAAAAAATTGATGTTCCATAAAATAATTATTGTTATTTTTGAAGTTTAAAATCTATTATAATTCTATTAATTAAAATTTTTAAAATGTTACTTAATTATATTACTTGGAATGTTAATCCTGAAATTTTTCATATTGGCAGTTTGTCTATTCGCTGGTATGGCTTGTTGTTTGCAATGTCTTTTCTTTTTGGCTATATAATAATGCAAAAGTTTTTTAAAAAGGAAAACCTATCAATTGAATTACTCGACAAATTGACATTATATATGTTTCTCGGAACAATTATTGGTGCTCGTTTAGGTCATTGTTTTTTTTATGAACCGGCTTATTATTTGAGTAACCCACTCGAAATAATTAAAATATGGCATGGAGGATTGGCAAGCCACGGAGCTGCAATTGGTATTCTTCTTGCATTGTATTTGTTTTCACGAAAAGTTAAAAAACCATTTTTATGGACAATGGATAGAGTGGTTATTGTGGTTGCATTGGCAGGAAGCTTAATCAGAATGGGTAATTTAATGAATTCGGAAATTATTGGAAATCCAACTACTGTTTCATGGGCGTTTATTTTTGAAAGAGTTGATAATATTCCCCGACATCCGGCACAAATTTATGAATCCTTATCATATTTAATATTATTTGTTGTTTTATATAGACTTTTTGTAAAAACAGATATTGCAAAAAAACAAGGATTAATATTTAGTATATTTTTAGTTGTATTGTTTATTGCTCGTTTTATTATTGAATTTTTTAAAGCACCTCAGGTTAACTTTGAAAAATATATGACTTATGATATGGGACAATGGTTAAGTTTACCATTTATTGTTGTTGGTGTAGTTATGTTTTTTGTTTTACACAATAAATATAAAGTCAAAAATTCAAACTGATGAAAAACAAAATTTTAAATTTGTATCGAATTAAGAGATTTGTATTATTATTTATTTTAGTATTATCTTTTTCTTGCCAAAAAGAAGAAGATCCACCAATTATTTATCCAAAAAATTATTTCCCTGCTTATCCTGGCTCGTATTGGGTATATACAAATGGAGATACAAGAACGGTTGAACCGGATTATTATTTGCATTCATATCAGAAAGGAGTAGTTGGTCCTGATTTTTCTGAGGAAGCATATGTTCCCAAAATGGAACATTATTATGTTTATGAATATAGTATTACGCAAAATTCTGTAACTCACCCGTTAAAACAGTTGTTGTCAGAAAAATTAAACGAGAGTTGGGTTGTGAAAGATTGGAACGACGAAGAAATTAAAAGAAAAGTAGTTGCAATTAACGACACCATAAACATTGATCAATATCCATACACAAACGACTCGGTAACCTCTTACAGTCCGGTTATTATTGTTATTGAATATCCAAGTAAAGAGGGCGAAACTCACTGGCGCTCTAAAGAATATTATGCAAAGAATATTGGTTTGATAAGAAGAGACGTAAATATCTCTCGTGATACAATTGACCCTGTTATTGTTTTTGAATTAGTCAATTGTTCAATTAATCACGAGTTTGAAGAATAAAAAACCTTTTTTATAAAGTGTTGCTAAATCAAAAAAGATGTCGTTTCCTTTGACATATAAAAATAATATGTGTTTTGATTATTCAAGCAGCATTAATATTGATGTGATTAACAGTGCATTAATAAAGACTTTGAAATCGGCAGGAGCGTCAGATTTTAAATTTAAAGAGAACACAATTTATTTTAATTTAAAAAAATCAATTTTACAGTTTAAATATTCAGCAAATTTTAAAGTTATTAATGAAAAAGACCAAATTAAAATAGGATATTCATTTTCATTAATTCCTGTGTTTGAGATATCGTTGTTTGTAATTATTTTTGCTGCATTTGCCTCAAATTTCAGCACATATTCTTTATTAAAATTTTCTATAATTTTTTTGTTGATATTTTATCCTGTAAATATATTTTTTATTAGTAATGAGCTAAGAAAAATAATTAAGAACTCCTATTTATCGGTTTTTCCCGAAAACAACAGCGATTATTCAAAAGAGCAGCAAGAATGGATGGATAATCCAAATAAATGTCCTGCCTGTGGTGCATATATTAACGAATACTCTTCAAAATGTGTTAATTGCGGATTGACTTTAAAATATGGAAAGAAAATAAAATCTAATATAAATCAAACTTCTGCTAAGAAAAGAAAAATCACATATCATTATAAAAAAACAAAATGAGGAAGATTGCAGCAAATTACATTTTTCCAATTACTAAAGAGCCAATAAAAAATGGCATTGTTGTAGTCGACGATAATGGTGCAATTACAGATATTATTGACACAAAAGGAGAGATTAAAGAAACAGAAAATCTTGAGTTTTATAGTGG
>QMPG01000138.1 GCA_003648455.1 Bacteroidota bacterium | reverse complement strand
GCACACGCCAAACATTATGGGTAGAATTATATAAGAAAAACGAATAAAATGATTAACGGAGAATTAAATGAAAATTAAAACCATCTTTAGTTTTTTAGTCCATCCTAGCAAAAATGAAAATATTCAACCAGTAATCGGTGGAGTTGAAATTCCACTAACCGGAAATCTTTTCGACATGTTGTCTAAAATCTTCAGTAAAGCAATTGATGACTGTAATATCGATATTGCTTTTTTACGATCACAAGATGGTTCTCAGTTTAACTCTTGTCGAGATCAGATTATTAAATTAATGAAAAGCAAAACGCTTGAACAAGGCCGTATTTTAGCAAGTAGACTACAAGCTGTTACTACAAAACGTTCTGGTTTGGGTTTACTATTTATAATTCTGGGTTCTAATAATAATGATCAACGTGTTTACATTGCACGTTTCCCAGCTGATTATGGTATTGTAGCTCAAGAAAACGAATCAACTCTTCAAGTTGAATTATTAGAACAAGTATTCATGAAAAATGCAGTTTCATATAAAGCTGTTGCTTTTGACGGTGCAAGCTTTGATTCCGATTTCTGGGTTGGCAAAGCAATTGATAAACAAATCAGCAATAATTCTATTTCAATATCAGGTTACTGGATTCGTGAGTTTTTAATGGCCGATTTCCGAACAACACCAGCACAAGGAACTCGACGACTAGCAATGGCAATTAAAAAGACAATAGATCAATCCACCGACATAGAAATTAAAGAAGAATTGGTTTCAGCAGCAAAACTAGCAAAATCATTAAATGGCCAACTAATTAGTATGTCGAATTTCGGAGAAAGATTTGGTCTTTCTGAAAAAACTCAAAAGGCATTAGCTTCTACTTTAAATGATCCTAACCTGAGATTTGATCAATTTGAGTTCACAAAAAAAGAATTTTCAAAGCATATTAAATATAGATCAGTAGAAATTAGTAATGGTGCTTTGCTAACAGCATTAGCAGGTAGATTTGATGAGTGCTTTACTAAAAAGAAAGTCAGTGAAACAAGCAAAGAATATACTTTTACAACTCAAGGGGCAATAATTGACGAAAGGCTTAGTAAGGTCGCGAAATGAAAAATTTGAAAGAAGAATATTCAAATATTTTTCAGAACACTCTAAATCCATTATCAAAGAGATTAGAAACATTTCTATGTGACATTTTTTGCGATATTCCTAGAATTGACAGAATAATTACACGACCCAAAAGTATAAACCGTTTTTTAGATAAAGCAGCAAAAGAAGAAAATAGTAAGAAAAAATACACCGACCCACTTAATCAAATTCAGGATCAGTTAGGGGCAAGGATTATAACATTTTACCCAGATGATGTGTCGACAATTGCCGAGGAAATTGAGAATTATTTCCATCCAATTGAAGATCAAACTATAGTTCCTGATAGCGATTCAGAATTTGGTTACTTTGGTAAACATTATATTCTATTAATTCCTAAAGATGTAATTAAAACCTCAGAGCCCAAAATTCCTCCTTTTTTTGAGTTACAAATAAAAACTCTATTTCAGCACGCTTGGAGTGAAGCAAACCATGATTTAGGTTACAAATCTGAAGTTGATTTGACATCAAATATTAAGCGAAAACTTGCTTTTACTTCAGCACAGGCTTGGGGTGCTGATCAAATTTTCAATGATTTGCAAAAAGAGATATCAAGTCTTGTTGCACAAAATAGTGTAGAGAAATGTGAAAAACAGTGAGTGCGATTCTACCCATAACAAGCGCATCGGCAGTCCAGCTCGTCGGTGGTTTTTGCCTGAACCTATCGGTTCAGGGTTTAGGCTGTTTGTTTACGGCTGAATCATCCTGATTCCGCCGCATGCGCAGAACATTAGCAGCGTGCTAAAGATTTGGAGGAGTATATGAAATATCTTCTAATAATTATTATCTCTTTACTGACTATATATTTATTTGGACAAATTGAATTTGAATTAGATTTCAGTTTTGATAAAATTGAGTCAAATGACATATTAGTAGATTTATGGTTTGATGATTTGAATAGTGATGGGATTTCTGAAATTTTAGCAACATTCAGAAATTACCCAATTTCTTGGATGTTAGTGCAATACGACCAAAATGGAAGCATTCTAACCGTAAGAAATGAAGATTTACCTGAAGAATATAATTTCGGAAAAGGGACGATTTTCAATATGGATGGAACAAATTATTTAGCAGTTGCTTATGGTTATAAGACATGGGATACATATCCGTATACTTGGATTAATTACTTGCATCTTAAAATCTACGATTGGGGAACCTTTACTCTGGTTGATTCCACTTCATATGAATTTGGATATTATGGTGAGGGCAATGGTACTACTTTCTATACTGAATTTATTGAGCCAGTTGAATTTCAAAATGAGCAATTTCTCTATTTGGGTCTACAAAGAACTGAACATTATGATGGAGATGAACAAACTTATGCAAATACTGAATTACATAAGTATTCTTTCAACAATAGCACACTGACATTAGTAGAAGAAAATGACTTAAGTGGATACAGTATAAAAGAAATTGAAAATTTCAGTAATCTTATATCTATTGATTATTATAAGAGTCACGTTTCATATGGTGGAGGAATTAGTTTTAGTGAAAATGTGAGTTATTCTTTGAATACATTCCCTTTTTATTCTCCTATAAATATTACTGAAGTATTACAGATTGACGGAAGCAGAAATGAAATATCCTGGACACATTATCCATCAAATATTTGTTTTCTAAATAACAATGATAATAATTACAATGACTATGGATTAATGTTCTATTATAAAAGCCGATACTCAAGTTATGTATATACTGTTAATTTCCTAAATTTTGCACCAGACCTTTCTGATACACTCTGGACAAATAGTGAAACGCATATTGGTTTTGATAACATTTCGGTTTCAACTTGTGTAACAGTAAATAATGAAGATCATTATGTGATGTATTTCCGAGAAAATAATTTAGAAATTCGAAATAGAATCAATGGAGATATTTTATATCATCAGAACTCGACTATTAATCCAATTTCAATACTCAGAAAATTAAATGGGGATCTAGTCTTCATAACTGAAAAAGAAGATGAAACAGGATATAATGTATATACTCTTGTTGGTGATATTCAGGTTTCAGCTGACTATAATCAAATCGAAATTTATAATAATGATTTAATTAACTACCCAAATCCCTTCAACCCATCAACAATAATTTCTTTTTCAATTCCAGAAGAAAGTAGCGTAGAAATAAATATATTTAATATTAAAGGTCAGAAGATAAAATCACTTGTACAAGAATCTCTTAATAGTGGCTATCACTCAGTTATCTGGAATGGAGATGATGATTTCGGCAAATCAATATGTTCAGGGATCTATATCTATAAATTAAATGTTAATGGTAAAATCGAAGCAGTGAAAAAATGTTTGCTTTTGAAATGAAAAAGATGCTGCTAACAAACAGCTCCTCGCCAAGCAAGTAGGAAAGCAAGAAAAGCGTGGCAGCTGCCAAACATTATATGAAAAAATCATAGTTGCTAAATGATTAAGAGATCATGAATGTAAAAGAGGAAAGCAATAAGAAAATGAAGTTTCATTATTTTCTCAGTATATGGAGTAATTGTGAATAACAATAAAAAACCAAACATTGAAAATATCATAAATACAAAAAGATTTGTTACATCATTTTGGCATAGAGATCAGGCTGAAAAGTTATTAGATTATGCATTGAATAATAGCTGTCATAATGCTTTAATTTATGCTATACTTGAATCTCGAATAGCTATTGAACGTTACGTTTTTGAAATTTCAATACTAACTACTGATGAAAAAAACACAAATGAAGTTGTAAATAAAGCAAGAAAGAAAAATGGTGTGTTTGCATTATTGCAAGAAACCACTGTTAATTACGTTAAACACTTAACATTTTGTAATATAATATGTGAAGTAAACAAAATTCCCATTCAAATTGATATTCCAAATCTTAAAGTGTTAAAAAAACTGATAACTCAATTAAGTAAATTCTGTCATCCACAATTCTATCCCGCAGAAACAGTTAATGCACCTAATGAGGGCTGGTTTATAAAAGGAGTATCTCTTGTAAATAAGACTATTAAGGTTCTTACGGAATTGGTGATAAGTGGAGGTATAAGAAAAGAATCAATGAGTAAAGAAGTAAAAGAGATTTATTATGATTTTCTAAAGAACGAGATTGATAAAGATGCTGTTCGTTTTAGACTTGATATTATTGGTCCAATATTGAATTTAAGAAAACTTATCTTTATATGATAATTTGCAGAAAATATCATTTTAGGAGCTGATAATGCTAAAAATTACTACGATCATATTAACAATAATTAGTTTAATTAATTTGCATTCTGTAGAAAAGAAAATTGATGAAATTGAACTACCCAAAATTCCAATATATATTAATCAAGATATGTTAGACAAATGGCAAAATAATACATTAAACATAGTTGATAATTCAAATCAATCTCTTTATCATATTGATATATCATACCAATATACTTCATATAAAAAAGACTTTTCAAAAAATCTGGGAGGTAATATTGCACTTGGAGTTTTTGTGTGCGGATTATGTGGAGCTTTAATTGACCAGTTAATATATATGGAAAATGATAAGTGGGATGATGATGCAGGAGACTATAGAAATAAATCTGAATGGAAACCCACAAGCACAATAATTGGTTCTATATTAGGTATTCCATATGGATTATTATTAACAAAAAGAAGTAAACCTTATCCGAGTAATGATTATTATTTTATTAAGATTTTTCAAGATAACGAATTAATTAATTGGAAAACCATAAAAAAGAAACATCCTTATAAACCAACTTTTGATGATTTGTTAGCATTGTTCATAAAATCTGACTCAAAGTTAAGAAAATATAACAAAACGAAAATATTAATTGAAAAAATGAATAATATTGATAATTCTAGCAAAATATATTTGAATCACCAAGAAAAGCAATCAGTATTAGGTTTACCCAGAGGAGAATTCGAAACAACTCAGCAATATGAAGAACGAATAGAAAGAGAAAAAATAATTGAAGCTGAATTGCATACTGAATATGAGCAAAAAATCAAAATTGAAGAAGAAAAGGATAGATTGAGAAAATTAGAATTATTGAAAGAAATCAAAGAAGAAATAAAAAATATCGAATTTACTAAATCTTATGATTTTGAGATTTCTAATTACAACGCTGATCATCAATCTTACACTTTTAATATTAATGGAACTCAAAAGAAAGTGATGGTACCATTAATGAGAGCACCAAAGTTTAAAGAAAACATTTCAGATTATTGCATTCAAAAAACATTCAGACCAACATTACATGGATCTTGGGAAACAATAAATTATGATTATGTGCTGTTAAATACAAAAAATAATAAAATAATTCCCTGGGAAGGAAGTATTCCAACAATTGTTGAGAAGTCTGTTGAAAATCCACCCAATTTAATTAGTTCAATTGATCTAATTGATTCAAATAGTAATGGTTTTCTTGATGCTGAAGAAAATGCAGTGTTGAAGGTATGCTTAACTAATAATGGCGAAGGTTCCGCGCAAAAGACAAGAATCAGCTTATTTCAAGAATCCGGTTCAATGTTGTATTATGATGTATCAAAAATCATTGATGAAATTTTACCAGATAAAACATCAGAAGTTGAATTTTCAATTAATGTTCCGTCATCAGTAACCAATGGAGCAGTTGAATTCAAACTTCAATTTTTTGAAGAACAGGGTTTTGAACCTGAACCTGTTCATTTTACAGCAGAAACAAGAGAGATGAAAAAACCTGAATTGAAAATCGTTGATTTTGGTATAGATGATTCCAGCGGTGACGGAAAGATATCAAAAGGTGAAACCTCAGATATCACAGTCAGAATTCAAAATATTGGTTTTGGCACTGCAAAAGGTGTTTCGTTAAATATTATTGAAAACCCTAATGAAAATGTGTTTATTATTTCTGATAAACATTTTGAAGTTGGAAATCTGGAATCAGGAAATTATAAAGACATCAATTTCACTATTTCTACCAATAATAGAGTTAGCGATGTTATCAATATCCCTGTAAACATCTTAGAAAAAAGATCTCAATTCTCAATTGAGGAAAATGTTGTTCTTGAGATTGAAAAGATACAGAAACATTTAGAGCCGATAATGTTCAAAGGCACAGAAGATAACAGAACTGTATGGCTTGAAAACAACCTTTCCGTAGACATCGAACAAAACATTCCGCAAACTTCAAAACAAAATAAAAACAGAATAGCAGTCATTTTCGGTATTGAAAACTATAAAAATGTATCTAATGCTACTTTTGCTCAGCGGGATGCAAATTTCATAAAAGAATATTGTATTAAAACTGTGGGAATCAAAGAAAATAATATCTACTTCCAAACCAATGCCAATGTTACAAAAGCAGAATTTGACAAAGTTTTCAGTAGCGGCGGCTGGCTGGATAAAAGAGTAAAATTGGATGAAACGGAAATCATCTTTTTCTATGCAGGTCATGGAGCACCAGATTTAAAAGAAGAAACCGCTTATTTGATTCCTTATGATGGCGATCCTAATTATGCTTCGCAGACAGGTTATAAACTGGAAAAGATTTATGACAATCTAGCAAAATTGAAAGCAAAATCTGTAACTGTCTTCCTGGATGCCTGTTTTAGCGGAGCGAACCGTGAAAATGAAATGCTGCTGGCAGGTACTCGTCCTCTGGTGTTGGAAGTAAAAAGTCCCATCGCACATGGCATCACGGTTTTCAGCGCCACCAGTTCAAATCAAATTTCCTCTGCCTGGTTGGAGAAGAAACATGGCTTGTTTTCCTATTACCTGATGAAAGGCATGCAGGGAGATGCTGATACAAATAACGATAAAAAACTTTCCATCAAAGAATTGGGAGAATATATTCAAGAAAAAGTTTCAGATCAAGCTGGTTATATTGATCGTGAGCAAACACCACAAATGATTTCTAATGATGAAAGCAGGATATTGATTAATTATTAAGAGGATGAAATGAATAAGTTAACTCCAATTGTTCTTCTAGTTTTTATTTGTATTTCACTTTTTTCTCAACAACCACAAATATTAGATTTAGGTAATGATTTATACAAAGTTATAATCTCTATCCCAATCGAAAACATAACACCGGTACAAGCTAAGGAAATTGCAATTCAAAAAGCCTGTCAATTGGCAATTGAACAAATTGCAGGAATTGAAGTAACCGGTAGAACCTCTTTAATTCAAGCTGAAGCAAATAATGAAATAACGATAGATCATTTTTGCAAACTGACTAATCAAATTTCTAAAGGCGTCATTCTTGAAAAAGAAATTCTAAAAGAAGAAAATATAAATGTAAACAATCGAATTATCAAACAAGTTACCGTAAAACTGAAAGTAGGAAAACAAACGGGAGAAGCCGATCCTTTTTTTTCATTATCAGCAAATCTAAATAAAACATATTTTCAAAATGATGAAGAGCTAATTCTTAATGTAACTCCATCAAAAGATTGTTATCTAACAATTCTAAATATAATGTCAGATAAAAATGTGTCTACGGTTTTTCCTAATCAATATAGAAAGAATAATTTTGTTAAAGCTAATGAGTTTTTTGAGTTGCCTAATAAAAATGATAAGAAACTGGGAATTATTTTCAAAGTACAATTATTAACTGACAAATCAGAAGATACAGAAATTATAAAAATTATAGCAACCAAAGAACCTGTTACGATAAATATTGATTCGGATT
>QMPG01000137.1 GCA_003648455.1 Bacteroidota bacterium | reverse complement strand
GAACGGGTAAAGGCACAGACTGTTACCCAAGAAAAGAGGTTAAAGCTTATATTAACAAAAATAATGTTAATGAGATAACAATGTTTAATCCTCGCAATTCATATCAGAATTATGGTGCAGCAACAAATACAACTAATAAAACGCTACACACATACATGGGAACATTGTTGCCTGATGTAGGTAATATAAATTTTGCAACAAGCGGTGAGCTAAGTCCTTTATTAAACGACCCTTATTTAAAGACGATTGGTATTGGTACTCGAATATTTTTATGTGGAGCACAGGGATATATCTCATGGAGCGGTACACAATCGAACACCTCGCAAGAGAGAAACGATAAAGGAATACCTCTTGATGGTGCAGCAACTTTAGCGGTTATAGGCGATGTAAAAAAAATGATTCCGGGATTTTTAAAAGCAGCTTATTTTGAAAAATACGGGGTGTCGGTTTTTATTGGAATTGGAATACCTATCCCAATTTTAGATGCAGAAATTGCAAAATATGTTTCTGTAAAAAATAGAGATATTGAAACTACAATATCAGATTATTCTAAACCCGGACATCCGGCTATTGCAACAGTAAACTACGAACAACTTTTTTCAGGTGAAATAAACTTAAAAGGCAATAAAATAAAATCTGCACCAATGTCGAGTTTATATAAAGCAAGAGAAATTGCTTCGTTGCTGAAACATCAGATAGAAAAAGGCGAATTTTTATTGTCAAAGCCGGTAGAGAATTTTACTGAAAATAAAGGATTAAACAGTTTAAAAGCATTATAAAATGAAAAAGAAATATATTTTAGAATTTTCACCAAAATCAACATCTGAGCCAATAACATATAATCTCATTAAAAATTATGATATAATTATAAATATTTTAAAAGCTGAGATTGGAAGTGGGAAGCAAGGCAAATTATTAATTGAAATGGGTGCTGAGCAAGAAAAATTAAATGAAGCTGTGAGTTATTTATTGCTGAAAGGTATAAAATGTCTTGAGATAGATAAATCTGTTATTTTTAAACAAAGTGAATGTGTCAGTTGTGGTGCATGTACTTCGGTTTGCTTCTCAGAAGCTTTAACTTTAGATAAAAAAACTGCTAAAATAAACTTTGATTCGTCAAAATGTGTTGTATGTGGATTGTGCACCAAGGCTTGTCCTTTACAACTTTTTACTGTAAATTTTGTAAAATAATGTACGAACCAAGAACGTATAGAAACAATATAAACAGTAAAAGATTTAAATCTTTTACTGTTTCATATAAAGAAACCGATTTGCAAATTTGCACTGATTATGAGAGTTTTAATCATAAATATGCAACATTAGTAACTAACGAGATAATTAATCTAAGAGCAGAATTAACAAAGTACATAAATAAAAATCCCGATTTTAAAACAAGTTTATTACCTATAACCGCTACTAATGATGCTTCTGAAAATGTTAAATCAATGATTTTAAGTTCTGCAATTTCTAATACAGGTCCAATGAGTGCGGTTGCAGGAACTTTTGCTCAAGTTGTTGCAAATAAATTGCTTGCTAATGGAAAGTTTAATGAACTAATTGTTGAAAATGGAGGCGATTTATTTGTCAAAACAGATAAATCAATTGCAATTACTATTGTTGCAGGTAACTCTTGTTTGTCAAAAAAAATTGCGTTAGTAATTCCTTCTGAATATACGCCTCTTGGAGTTTGTACGTCATCAGGCACTTCTGGGCATTCTTTTAGTTTTGGGAAAGCAGATGCTGTTACTGTTGTGTGTAAAAGTCCAATTTTAGCAGATGCATTTGCAACAGCAATAGCAAATAAAATTAAAAGAAAAGGAGATATAAATAATGTACTTGATTATTATGGAAAAATTAAGAGTATTTTAAGTCTTATTATCATTAAAGATGAAATAATTGGAATAAAAGGTAAATTTAAGATTAAAATAAATGAATAATTAAAATTTATTTTTACATTTGTGTCAAATTATCAAGAAAGAATGAACCAAACTTTTTTACATACAAATTTATGTTGGTGTTGGAACTGTATAAATGTTTATATGGAAAGGTTTGTATTGCAATTTTTTAGATAACAAAAGTTAGTAAATATAAAATATAACATTAAGCCTTTCCAAATCGGAGAGGCTTTTTTTGTGTGAAATATTTTTTTTAAGATTATGATATTGTTCAATTCAAATAAATATTGGTGGCGTTTTAGCAATAATACAAAGCAGGGAACCTGATTTTGAATAATATTGTTATATGCAATAAAAAAGTCGCAGGTTTCGTCTGCGACTTTTTTTTATTTAAAAATTTAAAAAAATGATTTTTATATTCTGGAAAAATATTGTTTGGTTTCTATGGCCTTTAAGGCCGTTATAATTAATTAAGGTTTCTTATGTGGAAATTTAAAGTAAAATATTTGTAGAAATTTTTTTATCAAACCATTAAAAAAAATAAAATGAAACAAAAAGTTAATAATACACAAAATAATACTGAGGTAGAAGAAATAAATAATAATAAACCCGGATATTATGGTCAATACGGTGGAGCTTTTATTCCGCCTTCAATAGAGAAAAATTTTGAACATCTTAATGAAGTTTTTCAAGATGCTGTTAAAGATAAAAATTTTATCAAAGAATATTTTTATTATTTAAAAAATTATGTTGGCAGACCCAGCCCATTATATTATGCAAAGAATCTTTCAAATTATTGTGGCAGTCGAATCTATTTAAAACGAGAAGACTTAAATCATACCGGAGCACACAAAATAAATAATACAATTGGTCAAATTCTTTTGGCAAAACGCATGGGTGCAAAAGAGATAATTGCAGAAACAGGAGCCGGTCAACATGGCGTTGCCACAGCTACAGTAGCTGCCTTGTTTGGAATAAGATGTAAGGTTTTTATGGGTGCAGTCGATATTGAAAGACAAAAATCAAATGTTGACCGCATGAAATTGTTAGGCACAGAAGTGATACCGGCAACCTTGGGGACTGCAACTTTAAAAGATGCTGTTGATGCAGCTTTAGGCTATTATATTGAACATCCTGATGCATATTATATGATTGGTTCTCAGGTTGGGCCTCATCCATTTCCAAATATTGTTGGTTATTTTCAAAAAGTAATTGGTGAGGAAGCTCACCGACAAATTCTTGAAGCAGAAGGTCGTATGCCAGATTCAATATTTGCCTGTGTTGGTGGTGGCTCTAATTCAATTGGGCTTTTTCAAAGGTTCCTTAATGAAAAACATGTTAAAATTTATGGTGCTGAAGGGGGAGGTGAGGGTTTTTTGCCTAAAACTGCTGCAACTCTTTCACTCGGGAAACCTACAGTTTTTCAGGGAACTTTCTCATATTGTTTGGTTGATGAAAAAAACGACCCTATGGAATCGTATTCAATAGCTGCAGGTCTTGATTATCCGGGGATTAGTCCGCAACATTCTTTTCTTAAAGATTCAGGCAGAGCTCAATATCATATTGTTACTGATAAGGAAGCTGTAAAAGCATTTAAATTACTCTCGCGATTAGAGGGAATTATTCCTGCAATAGAATCGAGCCATGCCGTTGCTTTAGCTCTAAAGCTTTTGAAAAACAAAAATGAGCTTGCAATTGTAAATCTTTCAGGGAGAGGTGATAAAGATGCTGAAAGAATTATTTAAAAAAGTTTATAATAATGATTAGGATAGTTAAATAATCTCAAAGCCTGTAGATACTTACTGCAGGCTTTTTATTATAAAGGCAAAATTATTTTTTTTAGTTATAACTAAGCTTGAAAATTTTAATGAAAAGTGCTTTTTTTTTACTATATTTAAGAATTGCTATTATGTTGTATTATAATAATTTAATAATTATTTAATGACTGCAATTATGAAGGATGCGATAATAAAATATTTAAATATTATATTATTTTTAATAATAGCCAATTATTCAAATTCTCAGACTACTGACGCTAATTTAAAAACTGCATATATTTACAATTTCGCAACTTATATTAAATGGGAAAGCGAAGATGATATAGACTCTTTTAAAATTGGAGTTTTCGGGAAAGATACATCTATATTTCATGCGTTAAGCAATATGGAAAAAATCAGATTGCTGAAAAATAAACCTATAAAAATTATTAGTTTTAGTAATGTTGAAGATATTAATAAAACTCAAATATTGTATGTAGTTAAAGATAGAAATTCAGAAATTAGCAAAATCTTCGAAAAAATTACAGGAAAAAACATATTAATGATAACCAATGATTGTGCTTTTGATAAATATATGATAAATTTTATTTATGAACATGAAAAATTACAGTTTGAGTTAAACGAAGAAAATATTACTGATGAAAATTTTGTAATTCTACCTAAATTAATTGCTTTAAAAAAATCTAAATCAGAACTAAAAAAACTCTACTTTAAAACAGATGAATTATTAGAGAGTGAAAAAGAAAAAGTTAAAATACAAAAAAATAAAATTGTTTCTCAAGAAAAAGAAATTAGTGAACAGAACTTAATAATCAATAATCAGAAAAAGAATATAATATTACAACAGAAGAAGATTATTTTTCAAAAAAACAAACTAAATAATTTACTTAAAGAAAATATAAAACAACAAAAAAAACTTGATGTAAAAATTAACTTGCTTAACATAAAAGAAAAAGAAAGAAAGAAACAAGGACAAATAATTAGAAAACAACAAACTAAAATTAATCAACAAAAAGAGAATGAAGAAAAACAAAAATTAGTATTAAAAGAACAAGAGAATGAAATAAAAAATCGTCAAAATAAAATTCAATCTCTTAACTCTGTTATTAATAATCAATTAGAAGAAATACAAACACAACGTCTTGTCCTAATTTTATTCATAGCATTAATTATCCTGATTTCGGGTTTAGTATTTTATATTTATAAAGGATATAGAATAAAAAAAGAATCTAATAAAAAATTGCTTGAAAAAAATTTAGAAATCACACAACAAAAAGAAGAGATTCAGACTCAGGCAGAACATCTTGAAATTGTTAACAAAGAACTTGAAAAATTATCAATTGTTGCCAGAGAAACTGACAATGCTGTAATAATAATGGATTCGGAAGGTAATTATGAATGGGTTAATCAGGGATTTACACGCCTGTATGAACTTTCACTAAACGAATATATTAGTAGTTTTGGCAGGAATATTATTAATGCCAGCCTTAATCCGAATATTCAGGAAATAATTCAATATTGCATTGAGAAAAAGAAACCTGTTAATTTCGAATCTTTTTTTCTTACAAAAAGCAATAAAGAAATTTGGGTTCAAACAACACTTACACCAATTATAGTAGATAATGAAATAAAAAAATTAGTTACTATTGATTCTGATATTACCAAAATTAAGGAGTATGAAGAAAAAATATTACAACAAAAGGCAGAGATTGAAGCTCAACGTGATGAGATTGCAACAAAAAGAGATTTGGCAATAAAACAAAGGGATGAAATATTACGTCAAAAACAAGATATTACTGATAGTATTCTGTATGCAAAAAGAATTCAAAAAGCAGTTTATCCATCAAATGAATATATTAATCAAATATTAAACGAATATTTTATTTTTAATAAACCAAAAGGAATTGTCGGCGGTGATTTTTATTGGATTTCTGAATTAAAGGGCAAAACAATAATTGCTGTTGGCGATTGCACCGGTCATGGTGTGCCGGGAGGATTTATGAGTATGCTTGGAATAACTTTTTTAAACAAAATTGTAAATGAGAAAGGTATTACAAAACCATCTGAAATATTAAATTGCTTAAGAAAAAATATTATTGAATCCTTACATCAAAAAGGAGAATTTGGTGAAGTTGATGATGGAATGGATATCAGTTTAATATCTGTTGATAAAAAAAATAATTTGCTTCAATACGCTGGTGCAATGAATTCATTATATATAATTAGCAATGATGATGAAGGCTCTAAACTAAAAGAAATAAAAGCTGACAGGATTTCTATTTGCATAAGTCGATTGGCAAATCAGCCTTTTATTAATCACGAGATTGATATAAAAAAGGGAGATGTTGTTTACCTCTCAACAGATGGATACCTTGATCAATTTGGCGGACCAGAAGGGGGTAGGTTTAAAGCAAAAAATTTCATGCAACTACTTGTTAATTTGCAAAAGTTAAGCATGTCTAAACAGGAAAAGGCTTTGCGAGAAAACATTGAAAATTGGATTGGCGATAACATGCAAATAGATGATATTTTAGTTATGGGAATTAAGATGTAGCAATATTTTTGTCATACATTGTTGTTCAAATAAAAACGTAACTTATGCCGGAAACCATTATATAAGATGATGATTCGTTTATATTGTAATAATTTAAGAAATAGTGTTCGAACAAAAACAAATTCATTGCTTATTATTAGTAATATCTTAACTTTGTAAAGTAAAATAAATTTTTATACTATGTTAAAATCAATGACAGGATACGGTAAATCCGTATGTGAATTAGAAAATAAAAAAGTTACTATTGAAATTAAGAGTTTGAATAGTAAGCAGCTCGATGTAAGTGTTAGAATTCCGGGTCATTATAAGGAAAAAGAAATTGTTTTGAGAAATGAAATTTCAAAACAGCTTGTCAGGGGGAAAGTAGATGCTTCAATTTTTGTTGAGGCTGTTAATTCAACAAATACACCAATTATTAATCAGGCTGTTGTGAAAGATTATTATGAACAATTGCATAATATTTCAAATGATTTAAACATGCCTGCCGATAATGATATATTATCAGTAATTATGGGTTTGCCCGATACTCTAAAGGTTGAAAAACAAAAACTTGATCAGGAAGAGTGGAATACTGTTTTCGAAGAAATAAAAAATGCAATTATAGAATGTGATGAGTTTCGTATTCAGGAAGGAGATGCCCTGGAGAAAGATATTATAAAACGTATTTATAATATTAACAATTTACTCTCAGAAGTCGATGTGTTTGAACATCAGCGCATTGATAAAATAAGAAAAAAAATTTACGATAATTTAAATGAATTTGTTGAAGCAGAGAAAATTGACAATAATAGATTTGAGCAGGAAGTTATTTATTATCTAGAAAAAATTGACATCACAGAAGAAAAAGTGCGTTTAAAAAACCATTGTAATTATTTTTTAGAAACAGCGAACAGCGAAGATCCTATTGGTAAAAAATTAGGATTTATAACACAAGAGATTGGAAGAGAAATAAACACTCTCGGCTCAAAAGCTAACAATGCCGATATTCAAAAACTTGTAATACAAATGAAAGACGAACTTGAAAAAATTAAAGAGCAAGTTCTTAATGTTTTATAAAAAATAAAAATTTACATGCCTGGAAAATTATTAATATTCTCAGCACCTTCAGGCGCAGGGAAAACCACTATAGTTAAACATTTAATTGAACAAAATTTTAATCTGGAGTTTTCTGTTTCTGCATGTAGCAGACCAAAACGCAGAGGTGAAGTCGATAAAGTTGATTATTACTTTTTAAGTGTTGATGAATTTAAGCAAAATATTAAAGACAATAAATTTATTGAGTGGGAAGAGGTGTACAAAAACCATTTTTACGGCACTTTAAAATCAGAAGTTGAGCGTATTTGGGGGAAAGGGAATAATGCAATTTTTGATGTTGATGTAAAAGGCGGACTTAATATTAAAAAACAATATGGCGATAAAGCTTTAGCTGTATTTGTTATGCCTCCGTCTGTCGAAGAGTTGAAAAAGCGTTTGCTTTTACGCTCAACCGACAGTATTAAAAATATTAACAAAAGAATTGAAAAAGCTGAATACGAAATTACCTTTGCCGATAAATTCGATAAAATTATTGTTAACGACGATTTAGATACAACTTTGGCAAAAGCAAAAAAAATTGTTGAAGATTTTTTAAATAATTAGGAATTAGGAATT
>QMPG01000136.1 GCA_003648455.1 Bacteroidota bacterium | reverse complement strand
TGAATTAGCGATGGATAGTGGAAAGTAAAGCGGTAAACCCCGCATTAGAAGTACCCAAATTTGGGGTTTAAAAAACACCAAATTTGTTGGTAATTCTTAAGCGTAGAAAAATTATGAATTTTTCGGGTTAATATTTGACTAAATAAAAAAGATGAAAGTAAATAAAGCTTATATAGTATTGGTCTCGCTAATAGTTGCACTTGGTGGCTTTTTAATGGGATTTGATGCTTCTGTAATTTCAGGTGTTATTAAGTTTATTGAACCTGAGTTTGGACTTACAAAATTAGAATTGGGTTGGGCTGTTAGTTCTTTAACTTTAACTTCAACTCTGGCTATGTTGGTTGCCGGCCCTTTAAGCGACAGATGGGGACGAAAACGCGTACTCTCATTAGCAGCAGTTTTATATAGTTTATCAGCAATCTTTTCAGCAACAGCACCATCATTTGTTTTTTTTGTATTAGCAAGAATGCTTGGTGGTTTTGGCGTGGGTGCATCATTAATAATTGCACCAATGTATATAGCTGAAATATCTCCGCCAAAAATACGAGGCACAATGGTTTCGTTTAATCAGTTAAACATAGTTCTTGGAATATCGGTAGCTTTTTTTACTAATTATTTAATACTGAAATTCGGGCAATCAGATGCTGAATGGACTAAATTATTAAAACTAGATGCTTATAACTGGCGTTGGATGTTAGGGCTGGAAGCAATTCCTGCAATAATTTATTTTATTGCACTTTTTGTTGTTCCAAGAAGTCCAAGATGGCTTATTATGAAAGGAAAAGATGACGAAGCTCTGGGGATTTTGAAAAAATCAGTTGGAGAGAAAAATGCAGTAATTGATTTACAAGCTGTAAAAAAAAGTCTTATTACCGATATAAATAAAAGCAAAGTTCATATTAAAGAAATTTTTTATCCTGCATTACGAGTAGTGCTCACTATAGGAATTGTGCTTGCGGCATTGCAGCAATTAACCGGTATTAACTCGGTGTTCTTTTATGCTCCTATGATATTTGAACAGTCAGGATTAGGTGTTGATGCTTCTTTTTCTCAGGCAATTTATGTTGGTCTAATTAATTTAGTATTCACCATTATAGCAATAATTTTAATTGATAGAATAGGTAGAAAACCATTGTTAATATTTGGAGTTGCAGGAATTGCAATTTCAATGTTTGTGCTTTTTTATGGCTTTAATTCAGCTACTTATATTATTGATAATGATACAGTTGCATCCTTGTCATCATCAATTAATACAGAACAACTGGAGCATATAAAAAATGTAGAATTTTCAAATGATGTTGATTTTAAAATGGCTTTAAACGAAGCTTTAGGATTGTCTGTAACAAAACGTTATGGTTCAGAAATCTTGGCAAAGTCCATTAATCTTAATTCAATATTAATACTTGTAGCAATACTTTCGTTTGTTGCGTCATTCGCAGTATCAATAGGTCCTGTGATGTGGGTATTGTTTTCAGAATTATTTCCAAATAGAGTTAGAGCTATAGCCATTTCTTTTGTGGGATTTATTAACTCTGTAATTAGTTTTTTGGTACAACTGGTTTTTCCGTGGGAACTTACAAAACTTGGAACATCAACAACCTTTTTAATATACGGCATTTTTGCTGCTCTGGGTTTAGTATTTATCATATTTAGAGTGCCTGAAACTAAAGGAAAATCGCTTGAAGAACTTCAAAGTGTTTTTATTAAAAAAGTTAAATAGAATAATAAATGAATACTAAAAAACTTCAACATTCTATAGCCATTTCAATATTTTTGATGTCTATTCTGGCATTAAAATGGATTGGATTAGATAACTCAATGAAACCGGAAAGAGTTGAGTTGGTTAATAAAAATGGTAAATTTATCTTAAAATGTAATGGTAAACCTTTTTATGTAAAAGGAGCTGGCTCAGGATATTATAAAATGGAAAGTTTAGCAAAACATGGAGCTAATTCTTTACGTACATGGTCGGTTAATGAAGGAGAAAAATCCGGTAAAGAAATATTAGATAAAGCCCACAAGCTCGGATTAAAAGTGTGTATGGGAATTGTAGTAGGTAATGAGCGATGGGGTTTCGATTACAACGATGAAGAAGCTGTAAATAAACAGTTTGAAAGAATAAAAAAAGAAGTAATAGAATTGAAGAATCATCCTGCATTATTAGTGTGGGGTATTGGAAATGAATTAAATTTAAATTATAAAAATAAAAAAGTTTGGGATGCTGTGAACAATATAGCTGCTATGATTCACAAAATTGACCCAAATCATCCCACAACAACAATGTTGGCAGCAGGCGCATTAACCAAAGATATAAACCTTGTAATTAAGCGTTGTCCTGAAATTGATTTTCTTTCATTTCAGATTTATGGTGATATTCTAAACCTACCGAAATATATAAACGAAAGTGATTACCGTGGAGCATATATTGTTTCTGAGTGGGGACCAACCGGACATTGGGAAGTTCCAAAAACTTCATGGAACAGACCAATTGAAGAAACCAGTCACGAAAAGGCCGAGATATATATGAAGCGTTATAAAAAAGTGATGCTGCATGATAGTAAACATTGTATTGGTTCTTTCGTTTTTTTATGGGGACAGAAACAAGAGAGAACACCAACATGGTATGGACTTTTTCTTAAAAGCGGAGAAGAAACCGAAGCCATTGATGTAATGCATTTCCTTTGGAAAAACGAATGGCCTGAAAACAGATGTCCAATTCTACAATCTCTAACTATTGAAGGAAAAAATGCTAATGATAATGTTAAACTTAAAAAAGGCCATCAATACACAGCAAATGTTAAAGTCATTGATCCTGATGGAGATATGATTAAATATAAATGGAGTATTTTGCCTGAAGTCCCACGTGAAAAACAAAGTGAAGGCGGTGATTTTGAGCAACATACTAATGAAGTGTTAGAATATAGTAATAATGAGTTTAGAGAGAAATTTGTTTTTTCTGCACCAAACCCGGGCGAATATCGATTGTTTGTATATGCAAGCGATGGAAAAGGTCATGCAGCAACTGCAAATATTCCTTTTTTAGTAATTAATAATTAATAATATTTTGAGTAAGATTTAGATGGAAAAAGATAAAATATTTATAGGCAACAGTCAATTAATTACAAATACAGAAGGTATTGTTGGTAAATTTATTGAGATTGAAGGCGAAAAGTATTATCAAATACAGAATTATGATGATATGCCTGACTTTTTTATGAACATTGTTAGTGATTCTAATCATTGGTTGTTTATATCGAGTAACGGCTCTTTGACAGCAGGAAGAAAGAATCGCGACAATGCATTATTCCCTTATTACACAGTAGACAAAATACACGATTATAAAAATATCACAGGAAGTAAAACGTATATTTTGGTTGAGAAAGAAGGAAAAACTTTTCTTTGGGAACCTTTCACAGATGATTCTAAAAACTTTTATAAAATTATTCGAAATCTGTATAAAAGTAATTATGGAAATAAATTAATATTTGAAGAAGTTAATCACGATTTTGGACTTTCCTTTCGATATGGATGGTATAATAGTGAGAAGTTTGGATTTGTAAAAAAATCTTGTGTAATCAATAATAATAAAACAGCCATAAATATTGAAGTACTAGATGGTATTCAAAATATTCTTCCCTATGGTGTTGATTATAATTTTCAGAATGAATACAGCAATCTTCTCGATGCTTATAAAAAGAACGAACAAATTCAAGGCAGCACATTAGGTTTGTTTATTTTAAGTTCAATTCCTGTTGACAGAGCAGAACCAAGTGAAGCATTAAAAGCTACTTCTGTTTGGTCTTATGGGTTTGATAACAAAAGCAAAATACTGATATCTGATAAGCAAGTAAACAATTTTAAAAAAGGATTAAATATTGAGCCTGAGTACGATATAAGAGCTTCGAGAGGATCTTATTTTGTAAATGCTTCAATATATCTTGATAAAAATACCAAAAAGGAATGGTTTACAGTTGCAGAAATAAATCAGGACAGCACAGATATTTCAAATCTAACCAATTTTATCCGTACTAACGAAAATCTTGATACTATCATTACAGAGGATATAAATAATGGTACGATAAATTTGAAGAAAATGGTAGCCAGTGCAGATGGTTTTCAATTGACTAATACTGATTTGTGCTGCGCTCGTCATTATTCAAATACCTTATATAATATTATGCGAGGAGGTATTTTTATAAATGATTATTTAATTGAAACAGAGGATTTCAAACAATATCTGTGGCAAATAAACCGCTTAGTTACTAAAGAAACTCAAAAATTCTTAGATAAATTACCAAACAAAATATCTTACTTAAAATTAATTAGTCTGGTTGAACAAATTGAAAATCCCAATTTGTTGAGAATTACATACGAATATTTACCATTAACTTTCAGTAGAAGGCATGGAGACCCAAGCAGACCATGGAATCTTTTTTCTATTGAAACCAAAAATGAAAAGGGAGACATAAAGTATTACTATGAAGGAAACTGGCGCGATATTTTTCAAAACTGGGAAGCTCTTTGTCTTTCATACCCCGATTTTGTTGAAGGAATAATCAGCAAATTTGTTAATGCTTCTACCATCGACGGATATAATCCTTATCGCATAATGCGTGATGGTATTGACTGGGAAGCTCCAAACCCAAATGACCCTTGGTCGTATATCGGTTATTGGGGAGATCATCAAATTATTTATCTTCAGAAATTATTAGAACTATCGAATAATTTTCATCCCGGGAAAATAGAAAAGTTGCTTACCAGTGAAATTTTTACTTATGCAAATGTTCCATATAGAATTAAATCTTACGATGAGATAGTTAAAAACCCAAAAGACACTGTTGTTTTTGATGAAGAATTAAACAACAAGATTAATTCAGAAGTAAAGCATATTGGAGCTGATGCCCGTTTGCTGAAAAATAGAAATGGAGATAAAATTTATAAAGTAAACTTTACCGAAAAGATTTTAGCAACATTATTGTCGAAACTCAGTAATTTTATTCCCGGAGCAGGTATTTGGCTAAACACTCAACGACCTGAATGGAACGATGCCAACAATGCATTGGTTGGTAACGGGACCTCAATGGTTACTCTTTATTATCTAAGAAGATTTTTGAAATTCTGGCAACAAAAATTTAACAGTCTTGCAATTAGTGAAATAACTGTTTCGGAAGAAATTGCTACTTTATTTGAAACTATTCACAATATATTTATTGATAATTTATCTCTGCTCGAAACAGGATTTTCTGATTCAAATAGAAGAAAAATTTCCGAAAACTTAGGTCAGGCTCATTCTAAATACAGGAATGAAATATATAATTATTCATTCTCAGGAGAAAAAAAGAAGCTTAAAATTAAAGATTTAGTAAGTTTTTCAGAAACATGCTTAAAATATATTGATAAATCAATTAAAGAAAATAAAAGGGAAGATGGATTGTATCATTCTTATAATCTGATTTCTTTTACCAAGAAGAATATTTCTATTCGTAATTTATACGAAATGCTCGAAGGACAAGTTGCTGTTTTAAGTTCAGGTGTTTTATCATCAGAGGAAAGTCTCGACTTACTTAATTCTCTCAAAAACAGCAGTATGTATAGAGAAGATCAATATAGTTATATGCTATATCCCGACAGAAAATTAGCTCGCTTTATTGAGAAAAATATTATTCCAAAAAATTTGGTAATGAAATCACCTTTATTAAAAAAATTAATTGAGGATGGAGAAACATCAATAATTAAAGTTGATGAAACAGGCAATTATCATTTTAGTGGTTTATATAGAAATGCAAATGATTTAGAGTTGTCTTTAAACAAACTTAAAAAAGGAGACTATAGCCATCTTATTGAAAATGAAAAAGAAAAAATACTTTCAATTTATGAAGATGTTTTTGACCACAAGTCTTTTACAGGAAGGTCGGGAACTTTTTATGGTTACGAAGGCTTAGGTTCTATTTATTGGCATATGGTTTCTAAATTGCTACTTGCAACTCAGGAGTGTTTTTATAAAGCTATAAATGAAGGTGCTGATCCTTCAATAATTGGTCAGTTACAAAATCATTATTATGAAATAAAAGCAGGAATAGGTTTATATAAAAAACCGGATTTATATGGAGCTTTTCCAACCGATGCCTACTCACATACTCCTTCAAATTCGGGAGTTAAACAACCGGGTTTAACAGGGCAGGTTAAAGAGGAATTTATTTCTCGAATGGGTGAAATGGGAGTAATAATAAAAAATGGAAAAATACTTTTTGATACATCTCTATTAAACAAAGAAGAAATTCTAGATAAGAAAAAAGTATTTGAATATTATTCTTTAAGAGGTGAGTGGTGTAAAATAAATTTATCTGATAATCAACTTGGCTTCACTTTTTGTCAGGTTCCTGTTATTTATACATTTTCTGATAATAATAAAATAACAGTTTTATTTATTGATGGGAAATCTGAAAAAATTGATGGTAATTCAATAAATAAGAAGTTAAGTAATTTGATTTTTAACAGAGATGGTTCTATAAAGTTAGTTGAAGTAACAGTAAAAAAATAGTAATTATGTCAGCCTACAGTGAAAAGATATTGTCGTTAACCGGAATTAATGCACTACATAAAACACAAAAAGAATTAGTTTCTCTTTTTCAGAGCATAATAAAACAGAAAATACATGGTTTATGCTTTTCTCCATATATGGATGGGCAAAAACCCGGTTCAAAATTAACCGAAGAGCAAATACGAAGAAGAATTGAAATTATAAAGCCACATACTAAATGGGTAAGGTCATTTTCGTGTACTGACGGAAATGAGATGATACCACGAATAGCGTATGAATATGGGATAAAAACTTTGGTAGGAGCCTGGTTAGGAAGAGATGAAAAGATTAATGAACAGGAAATCTCAAATCTTATAAAATTAGCTAAGGAAGGATATGTTGATATAGCAGCTGTTGGGAATGAGGTTATGTATCGAGGAGATTTAACAGAAGACGAATTATTGCTGTATATATATCGTGTAAAAAATGAAATTTCTGATATTCCTGTCGGATATGTCGATGCTTATTATGAATTTGAATATCGAAAGAAAATAACCGATGCTTGCGATGTTATCTTGGCAAACTGTTACCCTTTCTGGGAAGGATGTGATATTAAATATTCATTGGTGTATATGAAAGATATGTATTCAAGAGCTTTAAAATCAGCAAATGGTAAAAAAGTAATTATTACTGAAACAGGATGGCCAAATATGGGAGAGGAATTTTATGGAGCTGAACCTTCGGTAAAAAATGCACTTTCTTATTTTATTAATACTCAACTGTGGTCAAAAGAAGATGATATTGATATTTTTTATTTCTCATCTTTCGACGAAGCATGGAAAAAAGATGACGAAGGTGATGTTGGTGCTTTTTGGGGGCTTTGGGATGTTCAAGAGAAACTTAAATATTAGAATTTTGAGACTACTCTGAAAATTAAAGTTATCAATTTATAGCCACTTAGCGGCTTTTCGGAGTGGATTATTTTTTTTCAGTTTCTAAATTACTAAAGTGTAATTATAAAAATTATGAATTATTGGTAACAAATAGTTTAAAAACAAAAAATGAAAGCATTTATCTCTTACCTAAGTATTTTTATCATGCTTATTTTATCTGCTTGTAGTTCAAAACAAAACAAACTTTCGGTTAAGGTTTATGAAACTTCTGCCAAAGGCAACAAACTTAAGCAAATAAATGATTTTCATGCAGAAGATAAAAACGTATCTATACAATTGTTCCCAGATAAAAAATATCAAAACATAATTGGTTTTGGTGGGGCATTTACAGAATCTTCGGCATTCTTGTTAAATAAGTTGAGTAATGAAAAACGCAAACAAATTATTGATGCTTATTTTGGATCAAACGGCGCAGCATATTCATTAACTCGTACACATAT
>QMPG01000135.1 GCA_003648455.1 Bacteroidota bacterium | reverse complement strand
GAAATAAACAATCTTTGCACCTAAAATTCTTCTAAATAACCCGTTATTAATTCAGAATTTTATTCACAAATCTTATTCATTTCTGAATTTCTGTGTTTTATATCTTATATCGAACTCAGGTTAATATTTCATTTTATAGTAAATATATTTTAACGCTCTCAAAGGATAATAATAAATCATTCGAGGTCCCGACCATCTCATTACTGTTCTAATTTTATTCCTATATTCATTGCTGAAACAATGAACTTTACATTTTGAGCAAACAGGTTTTCTTTTTTTATACACGCAATTATCAATACGGGTTGTGGAATAATTATATAATTCAAAACATTCTTCACATAATTTATTTTCTGTATTATGATGTTTATTGCAATACAGGCTTATCATCTTGTAAATAGTTTCTTTTTCCCATTGTTTTCTTTTATCAAAAGACATATCTGTAAAACTAATTAAGTAAATTTATTTCCATCTTGTATTTATCCAATTTTTTTGCTCTGCTTGATTGAGAAATGTCCATACCACAATGCGACTTATTTTGTTTCCCTGCCCCATTGGAATTGTTTTTACTTCTACAGTTTCGACTTTTTTTAGAGACTTATAAATTTCTTTAAGATTAGATTGCTTTGAAATCAAAGTAGAAAAACAAAAACATGATTTAGAAAACTTCTTGCTTTCAAAAATCATATCTTTTACAAATCTTAATTCTCCCCCTTCGCACCATAACTCATTACTTTGACCTCCGAAATTTAAATTTGCCTTCTTTATTTTCTTATGCTTTAAATTACTTAATTTGCGAAGTGTACCTGCTTGAGATTCTTCTAAAGAAGAATGAAATGGGGGATTGCAGATTGACAAATCAAATTGCTCATCCTTTTGAATAATCCCGTAAAAAATATCACTTTTTTTTGATTGTAATCTAAGTTCAATTTTACCTTTTAAAGATTGATTCAAATCAACTATTTTCTTTGCAGATTTTATTGAAACAGGATCAGTATCAGCACCTACAAAAGACCATTTATATTCTTTATTTCCAATTATTGGATAAACACAATTTGCGCCTACACCAATGTCTAAACATTTAATTTTATTTCCGGTTGGTATTTTACCATTATTCTTACTACTCAAAAATTCTGCAATGTAATGAATATAATCTGCTCTTCCCGGAATTGGAGGACACAAATAATTTTGGGGTATTTCCCAATAATCAATATTATAATAATGTTTCAACAAAGCTTTATTAAGTGTTTTTACAGCTTCGGGCTTATGAAAATCTATTGATTCATCGTTATATTTATTTAACTCAACAAATTGAGCTAATTCAGGACAAGTGTTAATAAGCACTTTAAAATCATATCTTTTTCTATGCCTATTTCTTTTATGTAATTTAGTTTTCTCTTTTGAATGTTCAATTTTTTTATCGAGCATAAAAATTAAGGCTTTTGTGAAAAATAATATTATTTATTCAAATGTAATAATTTATATTACTTAAAAATAAAATTTATAAACAAAAAAAAAGCGCAACCATAAGCTGCGCCTATCAATAATATATTTTTTTTAAAGATGAATAGCCTCATCATTTGCATCTTCTGTAGCATCTTTTATAGATTCTGACATAGTTGGATGCGGATGAATAGTATCTAAAATATCTTTAGATGTAGCTTTCATTTTTCGGGCAATGGCTAATTCTTCAATCATCTCTGTCACATTAGCACCAATAAGATGAGCTCCTAACAACAAATCTGTTTTTGCATCAAAAATCAGTTTAACAAAACCATCTCTTTCGCCTGCGGAGCTTGCTTTTCCAGAGGCAGTAAAAGGAAATTTTCCTATTTTGAGTTCGTTACCTGCCTCAAGTGCTGCTTTCTCGGTTAAACCAATTGATGCTACTTCAGGAGAAGTATATGTACATCCCGGGATGTTTGAATAATCAACCGGTTCTGGATTTTTACCAGCCATTTTCTCTACACAAACAATTCCTTCGGCTGAAGCAACATGAGCTAATGCCGGTCCATGCACAATATCTCCAATTGCATAAACACCTTCAACATTAGTTTTATAAAATTCATCAACTTTTATTTTTCCTTTTTCCAACTCAATATCTAAATCTTCAATGCCAATATTTTGCAGGTTCGGGCTTATTCCAACAGCTGACAATACTATGTCTGCTTCATGAATTTCTTCACCTTTTGGCGTTTTAATAGTAACTTTACATTTATCACCACTCACATCAACAGACTCGACCGTTGATTTCACCATTACTTTAATTTTGGCTTTTTTAAGAGAACGACCTAATTGCTTTGATACATCTTCATCTTCGACAGGAACAACATTTGGTAAAAATTCTACTAAGGTAACTTTCGTTCCTATTGAATTATAGAAAAATGCAAGTTCTGTTCCTATTGCTCCTGAACCAACAACAATCATCGACTCCGGTTGTTTCTTTAATGTTAACGCTTCACGATAACCAATAATTTTTTTGCCGTCTTGTTTTAAATTAGGCAATTCGCGTGAACGTGCACCGGTTGCCAAAATAATGTTATTGCATGTATAAATCGTCTTATCACCTTCATTATCTACAACCTCAATCGTTTTGTTATCAAGTAATTTACCAAAACCTTTTATATGATCAATATTATTCTTTTTAAAAAGATATTGAATTCCTTTACTCATTCCCTCTGCAACTTGACGACTACGCTCAATAATTTTTGTAAAGTCAGGCTTTACATCACCTACAACATCTATCCCATAATTTTCAGCATGTTGAATATACCGAAAAACTTGTGCACTTTTTAATAATGACTTTGTTGGAATGCATCCCCAATTTAAACAAATTCCTCCTAATTCGGCACGCTCAACAACGCCAACCTTCATTCCTAACTGTGAAGCCCTAATTGCTGCAACATATCCGCCCGGTCCACTACCAATAATTATTAAATCGTAATTCATATATTTACATATTTAAGTCTTAATTTAATTTTTCCTTTCGGTGCGAAAATATATTTTATTTCTCGGATTAAAAAACCGCTATAAAAAAATATTTTTTTACCAGGATAAAAAATATCCTGATAAACCTACAATTAAACCAACTATAATATTTATTAATTTAACCCACAAAAAACTTTTTTTCGATTCTGCAAAAAGAGGCAACATACCATGACCATCTTGAACAATAGAATTAGCCATTAACACACTAAATGGAATTGTGCCACTAATAAATAAGGTAATAAAAACCATGTGAGGACCTGATTCCGGAATAATACCTATTAGCACAGCAATAAGCAATATGGTAAGTTGATTAGATTTCATCCAATCGGCTATATCAAAATAATTTTCGATAAAATGTATAAAGATTAATGCACCAAAGATCCATAAAAATATTGTAAAAAGGTGTTTTTTAATGATATGCTCCCATAAATGTTCATCAATAAAATGGTCAGGGACTGTAGTAACAATAAATAGAGTTATTAAACTGCCAAAAAAGAAAATATATTTAATCCAATTCCATTCACCTGGTCCTATCCAACCTGAACTCAATGCGATAAAAAATAATAAAAAAATACTTATTAATAATGCTCTTTGAAATGTAATATTCTTTAATTGCGGGAAAATATTTTTAGCTTGATAACACTCACAATACTCTTCATCTTTATGAATTGTGAAAGAAAAATCACTTTTATTAATATTCTTCTTTTTCACGAAAAAATTAACAATAAATCCTACAATTATAGATATAATAAAAATTAATATTGTTAATTTAATTGCAGATTCGGGCATAGTCGAAAACATAACAAATGCCTCATCGCCTGATGTTGCAATCATTACTGTTACTAATGCTGCAAAGTTTAATATATTATGGGTGTATAAAGTAACAACTGTAAAAGCTCCAAGACAGCCTGGAGTAATTCCCATTAATGCGGCAAAAAGAATTTGTAGCCAGGTCGATTTCTGAAATTGCTTAGTCCATGTACCTTTTGACTGAACATTGATATACTCAATAATAAGCATCATCATTAACACAAAGGCGGTAATTGTAAGAGCGTGCTCAAAATTTTGTAAAAAAACTTCAATTATTTTTGTCATAATTTATAATGGCTTTATATACTTTGTTGTGTTTTTGTACTTTCTAAATTTTTATGATATTTTATTAATGCTTTTTTTGTTGCTTTAATTCCAAGTTTTATTATTTCTTCGGATTTATAAAATTCATACGTACCAAAAGACTTCTTTGGTATTTCAATAATAATATCCGGTTTATATTTTTCTATTGTTAATTGAGAAATCTTTTGTATCATTAAACTTGTTGTATTATTTAATAAATTATAATAGCCTAATTTGTCTCTCTTATTTATTGGTATAATATCATTAATTCTATGTTGTATTTTAGAAAGATAATTCGTTTGACTTGCATTTAATTCTGCAAGAACATTTTCTTTAGCCAACTTTATATATTCTTTATCTGAGTTGACATTTACAACAATAAGAATATCATTATCATTTCTCTTTATCTTATCTATTGGAAGAGGATTAAGAACACCTCCATCAACCAATTTTAAACCGTTTTTTTCAAAAGGCATAAAAACAGTAGGAATTGATATTGACGCTCTAATAGCATCATATAAACTTCCGTTTTCAAAAACAACTTCCTTGCCATTAACTATATCAGTAGCAATACAGATAAATGGTATTTTCAAGTCTTCTATTTGTCTGTCAGGAACAATATTCTTCATTTCTTTCAAAACTTTAGTTCCTTTAACAATTCCATTTAGGCTTAGTGTAAAGTCAACAAGTTTAAAAACATCATATTTACTCAGAGAACACATCCATTTTTCAAATATTTTAAGTTCCCCCGAGGCATACATTCCGCCAACTAATGCACCCATTGAAGTCCCTGAAATTGATGTTATATTATATCCTTGCTCTATTAATTCATCAATTACTCCAATATGTGCTACTCCTCGAGAGCCGCCACTACTTAAGACTAATGCTACACTTTTTTTCATTACAATATTCTTTTTTACTATATAAATCTTTTGTCTAAGGCAAAATTTTTTGGATATTTTGCAGATACATCATTATACATATTATTTATTATCGACATAATTTCTTTAAGGTCATTTATTTCTGATATAATACCTTTTACTCCAATTTCTTTCTTTTTATAATCAATGTATCCTACAATAATTGGCACATTAGCATTTTTTGCCATATAGTAAAATCCTTTTTTCCAATGGTCAGTTTTTGCTAATTGCCCTTCGGGAGATAAAATTATATGCAATGTTTCATTTTGCTTAAATATTTCGACAACTTCATTTATAAACTCCTTATTTTTAGAAACAGGTATTGAACCGTATAACCTGAAAAAATATTTTAATGGAAATTTAAAGAATTCTTTTTTTGATAAGAATTTATAATTAATATTTAATTGCATTAGAAAAAGTTTACCATAAAAACCATCCAAATAACTTGTGTGAGGGGCAAAAATAATTACACTTTTTTTAATATCAGGCAACTCGTATTTCATAGTCCAACCTAATATATTTACTAATAGATATTTTGATATATTTTTTATCATGCCATTTTTTGTGTGTTTACAACTTCATTTCTTGCATAAAACTTAACAAATATATAAATTTCAGTCAAAATGTCAGCAAAATATATACAAAAAAACAGATGCCTGTATATTTATCTAAAGTCCTCTATTTTATGCTGATTATCGGAATGTTAAAAAAATATATATAAATAGATATATTATATATCAGATGTTTATAAAATTTTTCAGGTATAAATTAGGGATAACCATTACAAAAATCAACTTACATTTGTAAATCGTCGAATACTCAAAATTGTTAAATTATTTAAATACAAGCCACATAAAAAATAACAAACGATATTTAAAATTTTACTTATGAGTTCACTCCGAAAAGTAGAAAAAGCACGTCATTGCGAGAAACGAAGCAATCTATAGCTTTGTAGTTCAACATGTTGAGATTGCTTCTCCGCCAGCTGGCGGATCGCAATGACGAAAAACACTTTTCGGAGTGGACTCATTTATACAAAATTTCATAATCTTTAGCTTTCCCTTTTTCCCACCATTCTTGAGGAAAAACAGTCCAGTTATTTAATTTTTTTGGAGTAATAATTTTATTCTTCTCAATCCATTTCATTAAAAAATACCGCAAATCTTTTTGTGTTGATGTAATAATTCGCGTAGGTAGTTCTTTTTCACTAATTTTGGCACCGGTAATTAAGTGCCCACCACCGCCATTGCCACGATAAGAATTAATTGCAATTTTATATTTTTTATTTAAATCAAAAGCTGAACCATCTGACATTGAAATAATATTGATTTTTTCACCTGCGGGTTTTAACACATCAACTGTATATTTTATTCCGGCTGCTGATGAAAAGTTATAAAATGAATTTGCTAATCTATTAGTAATTTCCCCTGTTGAATCAGTTCTGAATTTAAGTAAATTATCGTTTTCATCTTTCATCTGATTAAACCAATTATCATAAGAAAATTCAAGATAATTTTTTACTTCTGTTCCCGAAAGTTCCATTGTATATAATAAGTTTTCAAACTTATAAAGTTTAAACATATCTCTAACATACACTTCGCCCTTGTTAATTTTTGCATCAAATAAAAGAGGAGCAGCAAAAGAAATATCTGCTTTAGTTAAACCAAGTTGAATATTTTGTATTAAATCAACAAATGAAGAATTCCCAAATAAAGCATCTCTTGTAGAAATAGTCTTGGTAAAAACCCCTATTGGTTTTGACACATAATTTTTCACTTCATTATAATCAGACTTAAATTTTTCGATAAATTCTGCATCAGGTTTGTAATTTTTAATATCAACAAGCTCGCCTTCAACAGTTTTATCATATTCATTAGTAAGACTATCATATTTTAAAGTAATATTTGCAACAGAAACATAATCAGCATGTCTGGCAGGGTCCATCAAAATTACATCTTCACCATTTTGATTTCTAATTTTCATGTTATATTTATGATGATCGTGGCCTGCAAAAATTACATCAAATCCCGACACTCTTTGAGCAACAAGTTTAGAAGCATTTTCATTTCTGTAAGTGTCGGCGGTTTCATTACCATAAGTATAATCTACACCAGAATGAAACAATCCAATTAAAATATCAGGATGTTCTTTTTCATTAATTATTTTCACCCATTTTTTTGAAGATTCAATCATGTCGTTAAAAGTAATACCTTCCCAAATATTCTCGGGTAGCCAATATGGTATTCCGGGTGTAATCATTCCTAAAACAGCAATCTTAACACCTCTTCGGGAGATAATAGTATAAGGTTGAAAATATGGTTTATTTGTTTTATTATCAACAGCGTTTGCAGCCATCCATGGAAAATTCAATTCCCTTTTTATCTTATCATAAACTTGATGACCGGGTTCAATATCGTGATTACCAACAGTAGCTGCATCATATTTCATATAATTCATAACCCTTGAACATATATGAGTAGTATCAATTTTTTCAAAATTGTAATAATAAACAAGCGGTTGACCTTGCAAAATATCACCATTATCTAATAATACAACTTCTTGATTTTTTTTTGCACGTTCTTGTTTAACATACTCACTAACTTGCGCTTGTGAAGCATGCAATGCTGTGTCGTTAACAAAATCGTAAGGAAAAATATGCCCGTGAATATCACTTGTTTCAATAATCTTTATATTAACTGTTTGTGAATTTACATTGAAGGAAATAAACAAACTTAATAGCAACAAATTAAAAGTAAATAATATTTTTTTCATGAGTAACAGCATTTATTATTGAATTAGAATACAAAGTAACAAAAAATATCAATTGATTTTTTAAAATCTTTTTGTCAAAATAAATAAATTTTATTACTTTTCGTTTAAATATATAAAAAAGGAGAAAAAAGATGTTACCAAAATTTTTAATTGCTGATAATTCACAAGAATTACCAGAGAAAGTATTTATAGTT
>QMPG01000134.1 GCA_003648455.1 Bacteroidota bacterium | reverse complement strand
GATGGATAGTGGGAAGTAAAGCGGGAAATCCCGCATTAGAAGTACCCAAATTTGGGGTTTAAAAAACACCAAATTTGTTGGTAATTCTTAAGCGTAGAAAAATTATGAATTTTTCGGGTTAATTTTTTAATAAAGAAATCATTATAAAAAAGCGAATTAACTTTTGCTAATGAATATCATTAAACAGAAATCTATATTGCGAATTATTTGAAAACAAATAAAATAAAATTAAAATTCTCAGACACTCTGCTCTTTCGGATTTGCAATCCGAAAGCATTAATATACAGCTTGTTAATTCGGGATTGCAGTTGTCATGCTGAACTTGTTTCAGCATCTGTTAATAGGATTAATAAAGGGATTCCGAAACAAGTTCGGAATGACAGCTGTGATTAACCAAACCTGCCGTGTTTTTTTTCTGTGTCATGCTGAACTTGTTTCAGCTTCTGTTAATTGAAATTAATAAAGGGATTCCGAAACAAGTTTGGAATGACGAATAGTTTATTAACTTTAAACTAAACAAACTTATAACCAAACCCTTTAAAAGTAATAATATGTTCATCACCAATTTTTTCGCGTAATTTTTTAATATGAACATCAATTGTTCTATCACCAACAATAATATTTTCACCCCAAACAGAAGAAAAAATTTCGTCACGAGAAAAAACTTTATCTTGTTTTGATATTAAAAGCAGAAGTATGTCAAATTCTTTTCTGGTTAAGTTAACCGGTTCATCGTTAACAGTAACTCTGTAGTTATTTTTGTCAATTAAAATATTACCTTTTTTAACGATTTCTTCATTATCATTTTGTGAATTTAACTTATAATCATTATGCCGTTTTAATAGAGCTTTAATACGACTAATCAAAACTTTAGGTTTAATAGGTTTGCTGATATAATCATCGGCACCGGCTTCAAAACCTGCTATTTGAGAATAGTCTTCGCCACGAGCAGTTAAAAATGCAATTAAAGTATTGTTTAACGATGCAATGCTTCTAATTTGTTCACAAGTTTCAATGCCATCCATCTCAGGCATCATAATATCAAGAAGAATTAAATGAGGAATAATTTGTTGTGCTTTATTCAGGGCTTGCTTCCCTTCTTTTGCAGTAAAAATTTGGTATCCTTCTTTTTTAAGATTATAACTCAGAAATTCTATAATATCGGGTTCGTCATCAACAAGAAGAATTTTAAAATTATTATTTTCCATCATTATAAAAATTATATTGCTTTATCTAATGTAAATGTAAAATTAGTTCCTTTATTAACAATACTGTTAACTGTAATTGTCTGATTATGAGCTTCAATAATATGCTTAACAATTGATAAGCCTAAACCTGTTCCGCCTTGTTCACGTGAGCGACTTTTATCAGCTCTATAAAAACGTTCAAAAATTCGAGCTAAAGCATTTTCATTAATACCGGTGCCATTGTCAGATATTTTAATTGAATATTTATTTCCTAAATCATAAAAAGAGAATGTTATATATCCATTATCTTTACCATAGTTGATTGAATTAACAATTAAGTTTACAATAAGCCTAAAAATCCATTTCTTATCAGCATTTACAATTAATTTTTTATTCAGATTGTTTTTTATACTAAATGAAATGTTTTTTTCTTTAGCTCTTATCATTTGTGTATCAAAAACCTCATTAATCAATTCCTCAATATCAAAATGTTCGTAATTTAAAGCTAACTCACCGGATTCAAGTTTGGAAATTGCTTCAAGGTCATTAACAATTAAAATCATACGGTCAACGCTTTTCTCGGCTCGTTTAAGGTATAGTTCGTTAATGTTAGAATCATTTATTCCACCGTCAATTAAAGTTAGTAAATATCCTTGAATATTAAAAATTGGAGTTTTTAATTCATGCGAAACATTGCCAATAAATTCTTTGCGGTATTTTTCAAGTTCTTTTAATTGTTTAATCTCTTGTGTTTGATTTTTAGCCCATAAACTAACTTGTCGATTAATTATTAATAACATCTCATCAGTATTTTTTATATTCTGATTAGAGGTTAAATTAATTTGGCATATTGTTTTATAAATTGGTTTTATTTTTTCTTTTATGTAACTGTTAATCAGTAAATTAATCATAAAATATAAAATAATAACTAAAAACGGTATTGATATTATTAGTACTAAAAAGATATTTTCAAAAAAATAGTATATGAGAAAATTAATTAAACTAATTGCAACAGCAAATAGTATAACATATAAGTTTAATTTTTTATTTGATAAGATATACATTATGATTTAATTGTTTGATTATTAAACTTTACGAACTTTCAACTTAAACTTTCTAACAAAAGTAAATAAAGTAAAATAATTTATTATCATCTTAACATAAAATTAACATATACATAACATAATCTTAAAATTAAAACACAAGAATTCACATTCTATTCTCATATTTTTGTAAAATAAATAAAGGAGTCCATTCCGAAAAGTGTTTTTCGTCATTGCTTCTCCGCCAGCTGGCGGAGAAGCAATCTCAACATGTTGAATTACAAAGTTATAGATTGCTTCGTTCCTCGCAATGACGTGCTTTTTCTACTTTTCGGAGTGGACTCATAAATAAAACAATAAATTAATTAATTATAAAGTTATGAGTTTTTATTTAATAGTAGTAATTATTTTATTTACACTGGCAGTTTCTGATTTAATTGTTGGCGTTAGCAACGATGCTGTAAATTTTTTAAACTCAGCCATTGGTTCAAAAGCCGCTCCTCGATGGGTGATATTTTTTGTAGCCAGTTTGGGAATTTTGCTTGGTGTTACGTTTTCAAGTGGAATGATGGAAGTAGCGAGAAAAGGCATTTTTCATCCCGAACAATTTTATTTTTCCGAGGTAATGATAATATTTTTAGCAGTTATGTTAACAGATATTATTTTACTGGATTTTTTTAACACCTTAGGCTTGCCTACATCTACAACAGTATCAATAGTGTTTGAATTATTAGGCTCAGCAGTTGGTGTATCGTTAATTAAAATAGGTAATTCAGATGAAACACTTTTAGATTTAGGTAAATATATTAATTCAAGTAAAGCTTTTGTTATTATTGGAGGTATTTTGATGTCGGTGGTCATAGCCTTTGTGCTTGGTGCATTAATTCAATATCTAACACGACTTATTTTCAGTTTTAACTATAAAAAACCTTTAAAATATTTAGGTTCAATAGCAGGTAGTTTAGCTATTAGTGCAATAACATATTTTATTCTTATTAAAGGAGCAAAAGGAGCATCTTTTATAACAAAAGAAAATATTATTTATTTAAATGAAAATTTATTTTTAATATTATCAATTAGTTTTATTGGGTGGTTAATTATTTTACAGATTTTAACACAGTTGTTTAAACTTGATATTCCTAAGTTTGTGGTATTAGTAGGAACATTTGCACTTGCAATGGCTTTTGCAGGTAACGACTTAGTTAATTTTATTGGTGTTCCTTTAGCAGGTTTAGAATCGTTTAAAGCTTTTGCAGCAAATCCCGGCATATCTCCTGATCAATTTAAAATGGATATTTTAACACAACCGGTTCATACCAAAACTTATTTGTTGATTATTGCAGGAATTGTTATGATTATTACTTTAATCACATCGCGCAAAGCACGACATGTAACAGAAACAGAAGTTAATCTTGGCAGACAGGATGCAGGTGATGAACGATTTGGTTCTTCTGGTTTTGCTCGTTTAGTTGTGCGTAGAATATTATCTATGAATAAGAATATTGAACGAATAATGCCTAATAAAATTAACACTATCGTGAAAAAACGTTTTGAGCCAACAGCCGAACCTATAAATGACAATGCCGCTTTTGATACTATACGTGCGGCTGTTAATTTAACTGTTGCCAGCATAATTATTTCTTTTGCAACGTCTTTAAAGCTACCATTATCAACTACTTATGTTACTTTTATGGTGGCTATGGGAACTTCGCTTTCCGATAGAGCATGGGGACGCGATAGTGCAGTCTATAGAATTACAGGTGTTCTTACTGTTATTGGCGGTTGGTTTTTTACTGCCTTAATTGCATTCTCAATTTCTGTTATAATTGCTTTATTAATTAATTTTGGCGGAGTTGTAGCAATTACTCTTATACTTATTCTCGCAATATTCTTAATTTATAGAAATCAGATTAGTTTTAGAAAGAAAGAAAAAGAAAAAGAAATTGATGATGAAGAAAGTATTGAATTAGTGTCAAAGACAAATGATATTATTGAACAAAGCAATAAAACAATTATTAAAACAATTATAACAGTTTCAAAATTATATTATTTAACCATTGATGGCTTATTTAAAGGAAACAGAAAACAGCTTAAAGAATCAAATTATGAAGTTGCCAGATTTGATAAAAAAGCTAAAAAACTTAAAGAAAATCTTTACGAAATAATTAAACAACTTCAAGAAGATTCAATTGAAACAGGTCATTATTATGTTCAGGTTATGGACTATCTGCGTGAGATAGCTCATAGTATGTCGTTTATTTCAGAGCCTGTTTTGGAACACGTTGCAAATAACCATTCACCTTTATTAACTGATCAAATTGATGATTTAAGCAAACTTAACGATAATATTTCAAACTTTCTTAACTTAATCTTAAGCCATCTTAAAGAAGAAAATTACGAAGAACTTGAAGAAATTATTGAAGTACAAACAGCTTTATTAAGCGAATTAGACAATATTAGGGTTAATCAGTTTAAAAGAATTAAAAAAGGAGAAGTTAACACACGAAATAGTATGTTATATCTCGGTATTGTGCTTGAAACTAAAAATTTGCTTCTATATGTTGTAAATTTGATGAAAAGCCAGCGTGATTTTGTATTATTCACTAAGAAAGAAGAAAAGGAAAAATTGAAACTAAACTATTGATAACTAAAGGAAGAAATTTATAATACCTAAAACTGAGAGCAAACGCAAAATTCATTAATTTTATTTATTAAAATTAATGAATTTTTTGTTTGCTTCATTTGAATTCTGTTAGGTTTTCTATACAATAATAATTATGTTAAATTTAAGTTAATTTCTTAATATTAATTTAACATTAAATATGCTGATTATTAACATAATGTTAATTTTATCTTAACGCCATTCTTCAATTTTAGCTTTAATATTGTAACATAATTATTAACCTAAAAAATAAGTTATGAACAAGTTAAATTTAAAATCGAAAAATGTTTTTTTAATGCTCATTTTAATTGGCATTATAATTTTTAGTTCATGTAAAAAAGATGATCCTGTAAAGCCATCTGAAAATGAAACAACTTATACCGAAAATGGTAATATTGTAACAGTTAAAGACAAAGGAGAAGGAACAGGTAATAAAACATTTACATCTGATAAAATTTGGATGTTAGATGGAATGGTATTTGTAAATGCCGGACAAACATTAACCATTGAACCCGGCACAGTCATAAAAGGGAAACCCGGCGAAGGTGAAAATGCAAGTGCATTAATTGTTGCACGAGGTGCTAAAATTAATGCTGTTGGTACAGCTCAAAACCCAATTATTTTTACTGCTGAAGCCGATGATTTGAACGGCTCAGTGTCAAAAACAGATAAAGGACTTTGGGGAGGAGTAATAATTTTGGGTAATGCAAAAATTAATACTGTTCCTGATAAAATGAATATCGAAGGAATACCCACAACCGAAACACGAGGTGAATATGGTGGCGATGATGATAGCGATAACTCAGGTATATTCAAATATGTCTCAATAAGACATGGCGGCACAAATATTGGTGCTGATAATGAAATAAATGGTTTATCTCTTGGTGCAGTTGGTAGCGGTACTGTTATTGATTATGTTGAAGTTTTTGCAAATAATGACGATGGGTTTGAATTTTTTGGTGGTACAGTTCAGACTAAACATTTAATATCAGCATATTGCAAAGATGATGCCTTTGATTATGACCAAGGTTTTAGAGGTAAAGCACAATTTTGGCTTGCTGTTCAAGATCCTTCAATAGGTGACAGACTTGGTGAGCTCGATGGTGCTGACGACCCTGAAGATGGAACACCTTTTGGAATTCCTGAAATTTATAATGCTACTTTTATTGGTCATAATACCGAAGGAAGTAAAACTCTTACTTTTAGAGCTAATGCAGGTGGTAAATGGTATAATTCAATTTTTGTAAATCAGCAAAAAGGTGTTGATATTGAGTTAAAAGAAAATTTAGATGCTGAAACAAGTTATAAACGCCTTACTTCCGGTGATTTAAAAATCGAAAATAATATTTTTTATGATATTGCAGACGCTACAAATCAAGGCGTTTTTAAAATAAATGCTAAAGAAGGTGTATCTGCCGATGACGCACAAACAGCTGATGATTATCTACAAAATTATGTTTCTAATGCCGGCAATACATTTAATAATCCTGGTATTTCATATCCTTCATCAGGAACATTAAATCCGGTACCAACAGGGAATGTTACAGAAAATTTATCAACTTATCAAAGTGATTTTTTTACACAGGTAAACTATAAAGGTGCTTTTGACCCTAATGCTCAAAATTGGGCTAATGGTTGGACTCTTTTATTCGAATAATTTATTAAAACTTTAAGTACCAAACCCTTTATTTAAACTAAAGATAGTCTTTCAATAAAAAAAAAATGAAAAAAATAATATTTACATTAAGTCTGATATTTTTAATTATCAATGCTTTTGCTAACTCATCAGGTAAAATCAATGGAAAAGTTATTGATAAAAAAACAGGCGAAGAATTACCGGGTGCCAACATCATAATTAAAGGTACAACTATAGGGACAATAAGTGATTTAGCCGGTAATTTTTCACTATCTAATTTAGAACCCGGTGTTTATGATATATCATGTTCGTTTATTTCATACAAAACAGTTACAATAAGAAATGTTGTAGTGAAGCAGGGTGAAGAGATTTTTTTAAATTTAAAATTATTGGAAAAAGATCTAAATTTAGGTGAGATTACAATAACTGATAAATTTGAACGAAAAACTGAAAATTCAATAATTGCAATACAGAAAAAAACCGCTTCATTGGTAAATGGTATTTCGGCACAAGAAATGTCGATAAACGGGGATAATAATGCTGCTGCTTCTCTTTCAAAAGTAACAGGAATTTCAATAGATGCAGGTAAATATGTTTATGTTAGAGGCTTAGGTGACAGATATTCAAAAATAGAATTAAACGGGGCAGAAATTCCCAGCCTCGATCCTAATCGTAATTCGGTACAATTAGACTTGTTCCCAAATAATATTATTGATAATATGATGGTTTATAAAACTTTTTCACCTAATTTACCTGCAAGTTTTACCGGCGGTTATGTAAATATTGTTACTAAAGATTTTCCTACAAAATTTACTTTTCAATTTTCTACTTCTTTAGGTTTTAATCCTCAAACAAACCTTAATAGTAATTTTATTACTTATAAAGGTGGCAAACTCGATTTTCTCGGTATTGATGATGGTACTCGAGAACTTCCTAAGATAGCTCAAAACGGAATACCTTATCGATATCAGGATGACCAAAAATTAGATGACATTTCAAAATCGTTTAATAAAACTATGACAACAACAAGACAAACATCTTTTTTTAATCACAGTCATTCTTTTTCATTAGGTAATCAAGTAAATTTTTTAGGCAAACCATTGGGGTTTATAGCAAGTTTGAGCTATAACAGATCTTATAAATATTATAACAATGGAGAGAATGGACATTATACATTAACTACTCTTAATTCACCTTTTTTACAAAAAGATTTGCAACTTAACGATGAAAAAGGAACTATGAATGTTTTAATAGGCGGCATATTAAATTTATCATATAGACTGTCAAAAAATAATAAAATTAGCTTAAATATCATTCATAATCATTGTGGAAATAAGCAAGCACGTTATCAAGAAGGATGGAGTTTATATCATGAAGTGAATTTTCAAACGCGTACTTTACAATTTTCCGAACGTTCATTTAGTGCAGCACAATTAAGAGGAGAGCATACATTCAAATCATTATCAAATAT
>QMPG01000133.1 GCA_003648455.1 Bacteroidota bacterium | reverse complement strand
TTTGGGAATTTCATTAACCCCAAATTTGGGTATTACTAAATCGGGGTTTCCCGCTTTGCACCCCACTATCTATCACACATTCATACAATTCACTTCGTTTTTGTATGAATAAAGCGGGTTAAAATCACAAATAGCACAAGCGAGACGCTTGCACCAGTGTTGATGTTTGGTTATTTATATTGTTGTAACTAATTGTCATTTTGCTTCGTTTCGTTTGTTGTCATTACTTTTAACTTTATGAACTTTATAACTTTACAAACTTTATGAACTCTTATGTTTTAAAATCATCGTAAAGAATATTTTCTTCAGGCACACCCAAATTGTAAAGCATTGAATTAACAGCTTGTGTCATCATAGATGGTCCGCAAATATAGTATTCAATCTCTTCGGGTTCGTTGTGATTTCTCAAATAATTATCGTATACAACCTGATGAATAAAACCTGTTTCCCCATTCCAATTATCTTCAGGTTTTGGTTCAGAAAGAGCAAGATGAAAAGAAAAATTATCAAATTGTTTCTCAATTTGTTTGAACTCATCGTAGTAAAAAATTTCTTTTTTAGATCGAGCACCATACCAAAAAGAAACTTTACGATTTGTTTTTAAAGATTTAAACAAATAAAAAATATGTGAACGCATAGGTGCCATGCCTGCTCCTCCGCCAATAAAAACAATTTCTTTATCGCTATCTTTAAGCAAAAAATCACCATAAGTTCCTGATAATTTTACTTTGTCGCCTTGTTTGAGTGAAAATATATAAGAAGAACAAACACCTGGCTTAATATTCTTAAAACCACCTTTCATCTTGTTTATTGGAGGCGTAGCTATTCTAACATTTAACTTTAGAATATTATTTTCTTCGGGATAATTTGCCAGCGAATAGGCTCTAAAAGTCGGCTCATAATTTACCATCTTTAAATCAAACATCTTATATTTTTCCCATTCTTCACGATATTCTTCATCAATAATAAAATTATTAAAGTCTACTTCTGCTTCGGGAACATCAATCTGAATATATTCTCCGGAACAAAAATTCAGTCTTTCACCATCCGGCATTTTCAATTCTAATTCTTTAATAAAAGAAGCTACATTATGATTAGATATTACTTCACATTCAATTTTTTTAATTCCTAGTATTGATTTAGGTATATCAAGATTTAGGTCTTGTTTGACTTTTATCTGACAAGCCAATCGCCAATTTTCTTTTTGTTGTTTGCGTGTAAAAAAATCTTTTTCTATTGGCAAAATTGTTCCTGCTCCTGAAAGAACCTGACATTTACACATGCCACATGAACCTTTTCCGCCACAAGCAGAAGGAAGAAAAATATTATTGTTTCTCAATGTTGTTAAAAGATCTGAGCCTGCTTTTGTAACAATTTCTCTCTCATTGTTATTTACCGATATTTTTACTTCTCCTGCAGGAATTAATTTTGATTTTGCTAAAATAAGCATCAAAACTAATAATAGCATTAGTAGCAAAAAAACAACAACACTTAAAAAGATAACAGTAATTGTATTAATTGTTAATAATATCATTTAGTTTAAAATTTGCAAAATAAAAAGTTCATCAAGTTTAGCGATTTCACAAGCTCACATTTTAACAATTTTACATTTTCACAATATCACAATTTAATCCCCATAAAACCCATAAAAGCTAAGGACATCAATCCTGTAACTATAAAGGTAATTCCCAAGCCTCTTAAAGGTTTAGGGACATTGGAATATTCAAGTTTTTCGCGTATTGCTGCTAGCGTAATAATAGCAAACAGCCACCCAATACCAGAACCAAAGCCATATACCGTTGCTTCGCTTATGGTGTCAAATTGTTTTTGCTGCATAAATAAAGAGCCACCCAAGATAGCGCAATTAACAGCAATTAAAGGCAAAAAAATTCCGAGTTGACTGTATAATGTTGGTGAATATTTTTCAATAATCATCTCAACTAATTGCACCATTGATGCAATTACTGCAATAAACATAATGAAACTTAAGAAGCTTAAATCGACGTCGGAAAAACTGCTATCAAGCCACGACAAAGCACCTTGTTTTAATATATAATTTTCGAGCAAATAATTGACAGGAACGGTAATTGTAAGAACAAAAACAACAGCAATACCCAAACCTGCCGAAGTTTTAACTGTTTTTGAAACAGCCAGATAAGAACACATTCCCAAAAATGTAGAAAAAACAAGGTTGTCAACAAATATTGATTTAATAAAAATATTAAACAGATGTTCCATATTATTTTCCCTCAATTAAGTTTTTATTCTTACTGCGTTGTATCCAAATAATTATACCAATTGTTATTAAAGCCATTGGCGGTAAAATCATTAAGCCATTATTTTCATAACCTAAATTATAAAAATACTCTGGTATAACACTATACCCCCAAATTGTACCTGCGCCTAGAAGCTCCCTAAAAAACGACACAATTATTAATAAAAGTCCATATCCTAAAGAATTTCCTATTCCATCTAAAAAAGCAAGCCATGGCTTATTTGTTAATGCAAAAGCTTCGAGCCTGCCCATTATTATGCAGTTTGTGATAATTAAACCTACAAAAACAGACAACTGCTTGCTTACATCAAAAAAATAGGCTTTTAAAAATTCGTTAACAACAATAACTAAGCTTGCAACAACAACCAACTGAACTATAATTCTAATTTGTGCAGGGATAGTTTTTCTCAAAATGGAAATAATGACATTTGACAGAGCCAAAACAAACATTACCGAAAAAGTCATAATTACAGCCGGCTTAATTTGTGCAGTAACAGCCAATGCCGAGCATATACCAATAACTTGAACGGTAATAGGATTATCCTTACTTAAAGGATTGGTTATTAGTTTTAAATTATTTTTTGAAAATAATGGTTCTTTGTTCTTCATTTGCTGATTTATTATTTTTAAATAATATAAATCAAAAAGATAATATACTAACTCTCTTAACCCGAAAAATTCATAATTTTTCTACTTGCCTGAGCTCACCGCCAGCTGGCGGTTCGGTTCCCGCTTTACTTTCCAATATCCATCGCTAATTCATGCAATTCACTTCGTTTTTGCATAAATAAAGCGGATTAAATTTCATTTCATTTTTCTTTTAAAAACTTTTCATAACTGCTTATGCAATTTCTCAACATTTTTTCAAGACCTTTACTTGTGATTGTTCCACCTGTTATTGCATCAACCTGATGAATATTATTGTCTTTATTTTTTGATTTTATTAATTCTATTGAAACAAATTCGTCATAAGAATCAAAAATCTTTTTCCCAATAAATTGTTTTTGAAAATTTGGAGTTGCAATTTGAGCTCCAAGTCCGGGTGTTTCACTTTCGTGACTAAATGTTACTCCGTAAACTGTGTTATTGTCATCATTAAAAGAAATATATCCCCAAATAGGACCCCACAAACCTTTTCCGGAAAGAGGAATAATAATTTTTTCACTTCCGTTTTCCAGTCTGCTTTCGTAAACAGGTAATCTTTGTTTATTAAAAGGTTTTAGCTTTTCTTTTCTTAAATCAATATTAAATGCATCTCCATCCACTCTCTTTCCTTTTATATCTACTGTATACGATGCTTTTATATATTTATTATATAATTGTTCCACATCCTTTCTATTACTTTTAATATTTATTGAATGAAGAATATTTTGTTTCTTCTCTAACTCAATATTTTTATTTTGAACAGGCTTTAACGATGTTGAAATAATTGAAAGAACAGTAGCAACAACAACAACCAATATTGACGCATAAACTATTATATATAAATTACTATGTTTATTCATTATAGTTGAAAGTTAGTAAAATTAAAAATTCATAAAGTTATAAAATTTGCCGTTTCAATCTTTTTTTAATGTTTGCTTGCACAACGTAATGATCAATTAACGGTGCAAACATGTTCATAATTAAAATTGCAAACATCATACCTTCGGGATAAGCAGGATTAACAACTCTAATGAGTATTGCCAGTAATCCTATAAAGAACCCATATATATATTTACCTGTATTTGTTTGACTTGCTGTAACCGGGTCGGTAGCCATAAAGACAGCTCCAAATGCAAAACCACCTAAAAGCAATTGCTCATAAGCCGGTATTTGTGAATAAAAATTAATGTTTGTAAAATTCACAACAAGCGACATTAAGTAAGCTCCAAGAAACACCGAAAACATAATTCTAAAACTGGCAATTCCTGTAATCAATAATATTAATGCTCCAATTAATACACAAAAAGTAGATGTTTCTCCAACAGAGCCAGGAATAAATCCGAAAAACAAATCATGAAAATCAGGAATATTCAAATCTCCCAGAGCAATATTTGACAATGGTGTCGCACCTGAAAAAGCATCAGGTTTATCAGCTATCCAAACGCTTGAGCCTGACATTTTTGAAGGATAAGAAAAAAATATAAAAGCACGTGCAACTAAAGCAGGATTAAAAATATTCATACCTGTTCCGCCAAAAACTTCTTTACCTAAAATTACAGCAAAAGCAGTTGCAACAGCAAGCATCCATAAAGGAACATCAACAGGCATAATTAAAGGAATGAGCATACCTGTAACAAGATATCCTTCGTTTACTTTGTGTCCTCTTATTTGAGCTGAAGCAAATTCAATTGTTAATCCAACAACATAAGAGACAACAACAAGAGGGAAAAATTCGATAAAGCCAAAGCAAAATATTTGCCAAAAATCAACTGTATGAATTTCGTTAAGAGAAACAAAATGCTGATAACCAATATTATAAATACCAAAAAGAGTTGCCGGCAATAATGCAAATACAACAATAGCCATAGTTCTTTTCATGTCTATAGCATCGTGAATATGAGTTCCTGCTTGAGAAGTTTTGTTTGGCACAAAAAGAAAAGCTTCGAAAGCTTCAAATGTAGATTGTAGCTTTTCGTATTTACCACCTTCTTGAAAACTTGGTTTTATCTTATCAATATATTTTCTTAACAACTTCATGCTCAATTAGTTTCTTTAATCATCATATCAATACCTCTGCTAATAATTGATTGTACTTTTATTTTTGACGAACACACAAACTCACACAAGGCAAAATCTTCTTCACATACTTCGTAGATACCTAATTTTTCCATTTTTTCAATATCATTTGCAAGTATCGCTTTTAAAAGGAAAACCGGAAAAATATTCATTGGAAAAACCTTTTCATATTGACCGGAAACGACAAAAGCTCTTTCCTCTCCATTTAAGTTTGCATCCAATTTATACTTTTTTCTTGGTATTAGAGATGATAAAAATGTTCGCGAATTGCTATATTTCTTAAATCCCGGCGTAGCCCATCCCATAAATCTATATTGGTCTCCTTCCGGAATTACTGTAATTTGAGAATCGTAAAAACCAATATAGCCGTTTGTTGTTATTCTTGTTCCTGTCAATACATTACCACTTATAAAACGCAACTTGTTTTGCGTAGTGTTATCTTTAATTATATTTTTGATAGATGCACCATTAATAATTTTATAATAACGAGATTTAAGTACTTCCGAACCACATAAAGCAACAATTTTTGATGCATCATAAACACCATTCTCTATAAATCTGCCAATTGTTACTACATCCTGAGGATTAACAAACCAGACCTTTTCACCTTTGTTGATAGGATTGATATGATGAATTTGAACACCGACATTCCCTGCAGGATGAGGTCCTAAGAACTCATGAATTTCAACCCGTTTTAGTTGAGAATACAATTTTGAAATAGGAAATCGTGCATTTACTCCTAAATGAATTTTATCAGCAACAAGTTTTGACAAAACATCAATACCTTTTTGAAACGATTTTTTCTCATCATGTAGAATGAAATCATAGTCGGGAGCTAAAGGAGAAGAATCAAATCCTGAAATAAAAATTGCTTTTGGCTCATCGTCAGGGTTTGCAATAATATTAAAAGGTTTTTGCCGGATAAAAGTCCATAAACCGGCTTTAAGCAAACTATTAGTCAAATCTGATTTTGTGATTTTATCAAGTTCAATTTTTTCAAACTGTTCGTATTTTATTTCTTTATCTGCACGAATTATTATCTCAATAATTCGGCGTCTCTCACCGCGATTTATTTTTTCTATCCTGCCACTGACAGGTGAAACAAAATTAATTTTAGGATTATTTTTATCATGAAATAATGGAGTACCTGCAAGAACCTCATCGTTAACCTGAACATCTAATTTTGGAATTACTGCTCTAAAATCGGTTGGCTTTATTGCATAAGTTTCAGAAAGAGGGTTTTTTATAAAAATTTTCTCCGCATCTCCCTCAAGTTTTATATTTAAACCTTTTCTTAACTTTATTATTTTTGAATTTGACATTTCCTAATCAATTAATTCCAAAATTATAAAATATTATAATTTTACAACATCTTTTTCAATATTATTTTGTTAAATTGCTATTTTATTAAATATTATAAAAATTAGAAACTTGAAATTCGGAAGTATTATTAAAACCGTAAAAAATTAAAATAACCATAATTCGTATTTTTTTATTCGAAATAAATTACAAACAGATGAAACTATTAATGATTTATGCAAACAAATTTGGATATAAACCCCAAATTAAAACATTAGAAAATTTTGAAGAAAAAACAAAGGAAATGCAATTCGACAACACAATTGTTGCATTTATTCATGCAGAAAAGGAAGACGAAGAAAACATAAAAGCTGTTGAAACAAAGCTTGTAAAAAACTTAAAATGGATGGCAAAAAAAAACAATACTAATAAAGTTATTTTACATTCTTTTGCCCATTTGTCTGATAGTAAGGCAGATCCGGAATTAACAAAGTCGCTGTTTGATTTTGCCGAGCAAAAATTAGTCAACGCTGGATATGAAACAGAACAAACGCCTTTCGGTTATTTTTTAGATTTGCATGTTGATGCTCCGGGTTATTCGTTAGCACGAGTTTTTAAGCAATTTTAGGAAATATTGAAATTTTAAACATTAAACCCTGTTTGTAGAGACATACAACCGTACGTCTCTACTACACATATTTCTTAATTAATTTAATTAAATCTTCACCTTTAAATGGTTTTGCAATATAATCGTCGCAACCGGAATTTATTGCTTTTTCTTTATCTTCATGCAAGGCATAGGCTGTAACCGCAATTACAGGCAATTCCTTTTTATACTGTTTTATTCGTTTAGTAGCTTCAAAGCCATTCATTACGGGCATTTTAATGTCCATTAATACCAAATCTATTTCAGGATTCGACTTAACCATATTTATTGCTTCTTCACCATCATTTGCATGAAGAATATTAATATTTATTTTTGATAATATAACATTAGCATACAAGTAATTTGTTTCATCATCTTCGGCAATCAAAATAGTTTTATTATTAATTGTCCTTTCATCTTCTCTATTTGTTATTAAATTATGTTTGTGACTATTAGCTAGTTCTATTGGGTTATAAGGAATCGTAAAATAAAATTTTGAACCTTTATTAGATTCAGATTCTACCCAGATTACTCCTTCCAAAAGTTCCACATAAGCTTTCGAGATAGCTAACCCTAAACCGGTCCCCGAGTATAATGTAGAATTATCTGTTTCTGCTTGTCGGAAACGTTCAAATATTAATTTTTGGGCTTCGGGTTTAATACCAATACCTGTATCTTCAACATAAAATTCAATATAATTTGACTTTAAAGTATAACCAACATTAATATGTCCTTTCTTAGTAAATTTTATTGCATTGTTAATCAGGTTGGTAAGTATTTGAGTTAATTTTGTTTTATCGGTATATACATTACTTTGGTCATTGGGTAAGTCGGTAAAACAATTGAATTCTACACTATCTTGAACAATAGGCTTAAAGAAAATTAATAACCCATTAATTAAATCATTTATACAAACTTTGTTACGTCTTATTACTATTTGCCCTGTTTCAATTTTTGAAATATCAATAATATCATTAATAATTGAAAGTAATTGTCTCCCGCTTTTCTCAATAATTTTTATAAATTCCACATGATTTGCCGGAGAAATATCAGGGTCTTTTAACAACTCAGCGAAACCTAAAATACCATTCATTGGCGTACGTATTTCGTGCGACATAT
>QMPG01000132.1 GCA_003648455.1 Bacteroidota bacterium | reverse complement strand
CTAAATATCCTAATAATGAGTTGGTAAAAGATGCCAAAGCATCGATTAAAAATCTTGGCAAAAGCCTTGACGAGATTATTAAAGAGTTTGAAAACAAAAAGGGGGATAAAAAATAATTTTTTTAAAATGTAATTAACAACAGCTAAAGCTCAATGTTGTAACCGCTTATCGAATAGTATTAAACCTACTCGACCTCAACAAAATAACCATTGTGCTTTCTGATATTCAATACTGTTGAATCGTCAAAAATAAGATATTGACCTTTTATGCCAATTAGCTTTTTGTCTATTTCACTTTGTTTATCAAAGCTTAAACTTTTAACTTTTTCGGGATATTTAATAACAGGATAATCTATTGTTGTAACATTATCGTCATTAGAAATGAATTGTTTTAATTCATTAGATAATAGTGAACATGCCTTTTGTTTCTCGGCAATTAAATCAACATCTTTTGCAATTTGATTGCTAAGCATTTTTCTCCAATTCGTTTTATCCCGCATATTCTTTTTCAATTCAATCTCAATTAAACCTGCGGTATAGCGATTAGGAGTTTGTGCAAATTTTATTGCTTGTGTTGCTCCTTGGTCAATCCACCGAGTAGGCACCTGACTTGCTCGTGTAACTCCTACTTTTACATCGCTCGAAAGTGCAAGATAAACATAATGTGGCTGCAAACAATTCTGTTTTGCCCATTCCATATCTCTCGAAATACCAAGATGAGCTTTACATAATTCAGGATGAATAATACATTCGTCGGTCTGGGGTAATGTAACAAAACAATTATAGCAATATCCCTGAAAATATGTTTTGTTTATTTTTTTACCACAATTAATGCAATTAATCACTCCATCAAAATTAAACTTAATATTTTTACCTATTAATTCATTTACATAAATTAAATCGTTTCCAATAGGTAAAAAATAGTCAACCAAACCGTTTTTTAGGCTTGTTTTCATTTTTAATATATTGCCTGCAAATTTCATTCGAAAAAAATTTTTAATATAACATCCTTAAAAACAAGGAGTTAATATTTTTATGAATTTATACTACTATGTATTGCATAGTAGTATATAATGTATTATATTTGTAAAGTTTTAAAACAGATATGTTTGTAATTCACTATAAAATTAAATAAAAAATACACATTATTACAAAAAGGAATTAAAAACTTGAATTTATAAAGTCTGAGACTACTCCGAAAATTAACGTTATCAATTTATAGCCGCTCGGAGATGATTCATCATTATAAAATAAAACTTATGGTTATACTTTGACTAATAACTACTTAAATATAAATTTATGAAAATTGAGAATACAAAAGCACAAATGAGGAAAGGGATTCTTGAGTACTGTATTCTTTCAATATTATCGAAAAAAGATTGTTATGCTTCAGACGTCATCAACAAATTGAAAGAAGCAAAAATGATAGTTGTTGAAGGAACCTTATATCCTCTTTTAACTCGGCTAAAAAATGCCGAATTATTAAGCTACAGGTGGGAAGAATCAACTCAAGGGCCACCACGTAAATACTACAAATTAACCGAAAAAGGCGAAATTTTTTTGCAAGAACTTGACACCTCGTGGGAAGAGCTTGTTGATGCCGTTGAATTAATTAATAAACTTTAAAATCAATAAAATGAAAAAGACATTCACAATTAATATTAACGCAATAATTTTCAATATTGATGATGATGCTTATGAAAAACTAAAAAAGTATCTAAGTGAAATAAACGAACATTTTTCATCTTTTAAAGGTGGTAGAGAAGTTGTTACAGATATTGAAGCACGTATTGCTGAGTTGTTTCAAGAAAAAATCTCAGATTCGAAACAAGTAATTACTATTGACGATGTTGATAATGTTATTAAGATAATGGGAAATCCCGAAGATTTTTTCGATGAAGAAGAGAAAAAAGAAAAGGCACATAAAAAAGGAAGAAAACGCATTTATCGTAATCCTGATAATATGATTTTAGGGGGAGTTTGCTCAGGCATTAGTGAGTATTTTAATATTGACCCAATAATTTTACGATTAATTTTTGTTATTGCTGTTGTTTTTTACGGAACCGGCATATTTTTGTATTTAGTACTGTGGATTATTATACCCAAAGCTGAGACCAGAGCTCAAAAATTAGAAATGAAAGGCGAAAAGATTAATGTTTCAAATATCGAGAAATCAATAAAAAAAGAATACGAAGATGTAAAGAATAATATTAACAATATAGGAAATTCGAAGGGCTATAAAAAGGCACGTAATTTATTCTCTAAGTTTATGCGTTTTCTTGGTGAATTATTGCGAATTTGTATAAAAGTAATACTTGTTATTATTGGAATAGCTTTTATTATTAGCGGTGTTCTTATAGTTGTGGCAATTATTAGTACATTATTTTGGGGACATGTTTTGTGGCCTTTTACATTTAACTCTCTAATTTTTCCAACCTTCTTGTCAGCACCCGGAACATTCTCTACAACATTATTGCTTATAGGCATGTTGCTTACAATTTCAATTCCTCTAATTTTGTTGATATATGCAGGATTATTAATGATTTTTAAATTTAAAGGAAATTATAAATTTATAGGTTTTAGTTTGTTAGTAGCCTGGTTAATTGGATTAATAATTTTATTAGTAGCAGGGATTAATAAAGTAAACGATTACTCTGAAACGAGCAATTATGTTCAATATGAAAAAATTGACAAATTAAAATCTGACACAATTTATCTGCAAGCAACTCCCGACACAATAACTAACTATACCGAGAAAAAAATCATTTTTAATAAGTATAAAATACTGGTTATTGATAATAAAAATTATTTATATGGCAGGCCAAGATTAAACATTATTCAATCAAGAAATAATAGTGGAAAATGTGAGTTAAAAATAAAACGGGTCTCTAATGGTTCTTCTGAAAAAAATTGTATTAATAATGCAAAAAACATTAAATATAACATTTCCGAAAATGACAGCACATTAATTTTTGACAATTATTTCTCATTAGATAAAATGCAAGAATGGAAAAATCAAAAAGTTTACTTAACACTAAAGATTCCTGTAGGAAAAGTTATTTATTTAAATCCTAACATGGATGATATAATTTATGACATTGATAATATTACAAATACTTATGACTATGAAATGCTCGGTCACTTCTGGACAATGAAACCGGAAGGTTTAACTCTTCTTGAATAATATTTTTCTATCATGAATAAAAAAAATCCTTTTTCGAAAGGATTTTTTTTTGCAATATTCTAAAATATATAGTACTTTAATAAATTTTAGAATAGCATTGTTTTTTTAAGTAAACAATATGCTTCTTAATAATTTTAAATCTATCTAATTAAATATATGAAAGCTGAAAAACCATACTTCCTATTAATATTATTCTCTATATTTTTTTATTCATCACTTGCACAAGAAGACCAATTAAAATTTGACCACATATCAATTAAAGACGGTCTTTCTCAAAGTACAGTCTATACTATTTTACAAGACGAACAAGGACTAATGTGGTTTGGAACTCAAGACCGAGGACTAAATAAATATGATGGTAATTCTTTTGAAATTTTTATTCACGATCCTCTTGATAATAATTCTATTTCAGAAAATAATATTTCAAAAATTATTCAAGACAAACTTGGTTTTCTATGGATTGGAACATGGGGTGGTGGATTAGATAAATTAGACCCTCGCAATTATAAAATTACTCACTATTACCCGAACCCTGTAGATTCATCAAGTTTAAGTCATGAACGCACTCAAACAATTTTTGAAGACAAAGATGGCATTATATGGGTAGGAACTGCTGGCGGAGGACTAAACAAATATAATAGAGAGAACAATAATTTTTCACATTACCAACATAACCCAAAAAATGAAACCTCACTAAGTAGTGATAGAATTTGGTCAATTTCAGAAGATTCTCTCGGCTATTTATGGATTGCAACTAGTAACGGTTTAAATAAATTTAATAAAAAAACAGGTGGTTTTAAGAGGTTTTTACACGACCCCAACAATAAGAATAGCATTAGTCACAAACAAGTTAGAACAACTTTTATTGACCACAAAGGTAATTTATGGTTGGGAACTGCTGTTGGCTTAGATTTATTTAACTCCAAAACAGAAACTTTTACTCATTTTAATTTATTATTTAATAATGAAGTGAACTCTGTCAACAAAATTTTTGAAGATCATAATAATACTTTATGGATAGGAACACACATAGGCGGTTTATTAAAATTTAACAATGATAAAAAATCTTTTACAGAATACACATACGACCCAAACGATAATAATACAATAGGATATAATGATATTAGAGACATTTCTGAGGATCGTGCTCAAAACTTGTGGATTGCTACAAGAGGCGGTGGCTTAAATAAAATAAACTTAAAGCCCCAAAAATTCATTCATCTTGAGCACAACCCAAAAAACATTAACAGTCTAGGGAATAATAGAATTAGAGCTCTTTATGAAGATAAAAATGGATTATTATGGATAGGAACAGATGTTGGAGGTGGTTTAGACACTTATGACAGAAAAGAAAACAAATTCACTCATTATTATTCTGATCCAAATAACAAAAACAGTTTAAGCAGTAATGACATTTCCGCAATTTACCAAGACAGAAAAGGCATAATCTGGTTAGGAACCGATGGTGCTGGTCTTAATAGATATGATAAAAGAAAAAAAACATTTACATGTTACAAACACAATTCAAAAACTTTATCAAGCATTGTAAACAATCAGATAAGAGCAATTTATGAAGACAAATACGGAAACCTATGGATTGGAACTGTTAATGGACTCGATAAATTTGATGAAAAAAATAAAAATTTTATTCATTATAAACACAATGCCATAGATGATGAAAGTATAAGTAATAACTTTATTTGGACAATATTTCAAGACACCTTTGGGGATTTATGGATTGGCACTAAAAATGGGTTAAATTTATTTAATTACGAAACAGAAACATTCAAAAAATACCATAATATAAAAAACAATAAGAATTCGATTAGCAGTAACAAAATTTTTTCAATTTCAGAAACAAGAATAGGCACTTTATTAATAGGCACAGGAAGAGGGTTAAGTGTTTACAATAGAGAAAATGACAATTTTTCACTATACACTAAAAATAATGATGTTGTATCAAATGCAATATATGGAATTATTGAAGATGATAACTGGAACTTATGGCTTAGTACTATTAATAACTTAATCCTAATAAATACGAAAACAGACGAAATAAAAAATTTTAATATTTATGACGGACTTCAAAATAACGATTTTAGTATTGGTGCATGTGTTAAAAGCAAAAACGGCGATTTAATATTTGGAGGTGTCAATGGTATAAATATTTTCAATCCTGATAGTATCAGATATAATAATCACGTACCACTTGTTATAATTACAGAATTTTTAATTGAGAATAAAAAAGTAGAAATGGGTGGAGATTCTCCTCTAAAAAAAACAATTAACTACACAAAAGAAATTAAATTAAACAACAAACAGAATTTTTTTTCATTTAAATTTTCTTCTTTAGATTACACTAATTACAAAGAAAATAAGTATAAATACAAATTAGAAAACTTTGACGCCGATTGGAATTATGTAGGGACAAGAAATCTTGCAAACTACACAAACATACCTCCTGGAACTTATATCTTTAAAGTAAAAGGGTCAAACGATGACGGTTTGTGGAACGAAACTCCCACTTGTATTAAAATCACTATTACACCTCCTTTTTGGGGAACAATTTGGTTTAAAATTCTTGTTGTCGTAATTATTTCATTAATAACATTTTCTTTTATTAAAATTAGAGAAAAAAAATTAAAGAAAGAAAAACAAATTTTAGCTCAAAAAATAAAATTACGCACAGCAAAAATAATAAATCAAAATGCTGAGCTTGAACGGGCTTATGAAAAAGTTAAAGAAAGTGTAAAATCAAAAGAAATGTTTCTTGCAAACACAAGTCATGAAATAAGAACGCCTTTAAATGTTATTGTTGGCTTTACAAATCTCCTTCTGCAAACTCCCCTTAACGAAAAACAAATGTCTTATTTAAATGATATTAAATCTTCAAGCGACAATTTATTAGTAATAATAAACGACATTTTAGATTTTTCAAAAATCGAAGCAGGTAAACTTTCTATCGAACAAATTAAATTTAATTTTAGAGACATATTTAATAATTTCTTTAATACTATATCTTTAAAATCTTATGAAAAAGGAGTAAAACTTAGTAATAATATTGACAGAAATATTCCATTATATTTTATTGGAGATCCATATCGCTTAAATCAAATTCTTTTAAATCTGGTTGACAATGCAATAAAATTTACTCCTACAAAAGGCTCTGTGAATATCTCTGCATCTATCCTTGAGGATAGAGACGAAGAAATGATGCTTTTATTTAAAGTCTCTGATACTGGCATTGGTATTAGTCAAACACAACTTGATTTAATTTTTGAGAGTTTCACTCAAGCAGAGAATCACACAACCAGAATGTTTGGTGGCACAGGTTTGGGACTATCTATTGTAAAACGTCTGGTTGAATTACAAGGAGGCGAACTCTCTGTGGTTAGTAAAGAAAACGAAGGTTCTACTTTTAGTTTTACTATTTTATATAGAAAAGTTAAATTCGCAAAAATTGTTGAAAAAGAAGAAAAACAAAAAACAATAAAAGACACAAAATATTCGGGGAATATTTTATTAGTTGAAGATAACCCAATTAACGTCACAATTGCTGTTGACACTCTAAAATTCTATAATAAAAACATTAATATTGATGTTGCTGTAAATGGCAAAGACGGAGTTGACAAAGTCATTGAAAATGATTACGACCTTGTTATTATGGATGTCCAAATGCCCGTGATGGATGGATATGAAGCAACTAAATTAATCAGAAAACTCGACAACGGGAAAAACAAAATCCCAATACTTGGAATGTCTGCTCATGCAATGATATCTGAAAAAAATAAATGTTTGTCATTGGGAATGAATGACTATATTGCCAAACCTTTTGATCCTAATGAATTATCGAAAAAAATTAAAGGTTTAGTTGATATCGCTAATAATAATGATGATGAAACAGAAAAATTATCAACAATAAAAAACAAAAATAAATTTAAACTTATAAATCTAGAATTACTTAATAAAACATATCATGGCAATGAAAAGAAAATTAAAAAAATATTAAATCTTTCTTTAGAAAATATACCTATTCAAATTAAAGACCTTAGCAAAAACTACGATAGCGACAATATCAAAAACCTTAAAGTAGTTGCCCATTCATTAAAAACAACACTTAATTATTTGGGACTAACAGAAATTAGTAATACTTCAAAAGAAATTGAAAACATTGCCACTTCAAACACTAATCTTGAAAAAGTGCCTGAAATGATTAAAACAATTGAAACAGTATGGGAAATTGCTAAAAAAGAATTAATAATATATCTGGATAAATAAGAAATGTAGGTAAGCTTAGATATAACGTCTTGTTTGTTTTTTATAATTACTCCATTCTTCGCAACAGTTTAATTTTAAAAATTTTTCTACGCTTAAGAATTACCAATAAATTTTGTGTTTTTAGCAACCCCAAATTTGAGTACTTCTAAAGTGAGGTTTTCTGCTTTACTTTCCACTATCCATCGCTAATTCATACAATTCACTTCGTTTTTGCATGAATAAAGCTGGATAATTGGACTTTGCCCACGACACTCCTTTTGAGTTGCAAAAAACAACACAATCAAAAAAATTATTGACAAAACAAATACTACAATATAATTTTTCATTTATTTACATTTTTTACAATTAAATCATTATATAATCATTCCCTTCCCGAAAAATCGGGACAAGTTGCATGTCAAAATTTATTTGTTATGGATTTTCCATAACTTTTATTTATTAATGATAAACAAAATAATTTCGATTCTTCTTATCTGCAATACCTTAATGAAGTGATTTGTTGCCGTTCTGTTTCAAAACAATTTAGTATTAACCTGAGTTCGATATAAAATATAAAACACAGAAATTCAGAAATGAATAAGATTTGTGAATAAAATTATGAATTAATAACGGGTTATTTAGAAGAATT
>QMPG01000131.1 GCA_003648455.1 Bacteroidota bacterium | reverse complement strand
GTTCTAATTATGAATTTAATTATATAATCATTCAGCTAATTTATTCAATTTAAACCTAAATTCTAAAATTATATTATCTATTTATATTATTTGTCCACGGATTTCACAAATTAACACGGATTTCTTTGTTTAGGAAATCATATTAAGTCCTGCTCCAATTATGAATTTAATTATATTTTCATTTGGCTAATTTATTCAATTTAATTTTATTTTCTATGTTATTAACATCATATTATTTGTCCACGGATTTCACGGATTAACACGAAATCTTTTGTCCACGGATTTCTTTGTTTAGGAAATCATAATTATAATCAAATATAAGCTACCCGATTAGTTTGACTAATGTTTTATATTCCGGTTTTTAAATTAATATGATTTCGTATTTCTCCCTTTTCCCACTCATCAGTAAAAACATTCATCTTCTCTTGAATAGTTTTAATGCTGTCAGATATTTGTTGATCATTAAATAATCCACAAACAAATTTCTTTTTAATTCGTTTGATATTTGGCCCAAATACTTTTGATATTACAACTTGAACAGCTTCTATTTTCAACAAATCAACAACACTCTTCGCTTTTTTAGGGTCAGCATGAATCTCTTCATCATCTTCTTCGGTTGTGTTAACAATTCTTTTTATGAATTTACTTTCGTTTGATGAAATCTCATAAATGTCATAATAATCGGCATCGCCAAAATGCCTGTCAATATATGTCTTACCATCATCTGTTGCAAATGCAAATTTTAAAGTCATAATTTTAATTTAAATGTTAATTCCTTTTAAAACAATATCGTTTTCTTTTACTCCTATATCATTAGCAATAATTGGGCATTTTGCTTTTAGTAGAAAAAATACCGTGCGCTCTACATTAGATAAGCCCTCATAATTTCCCTGTCCTTTGCTTATTACCAAATCGGCATTTTTAAATCTTTCGAGAAAATCATCATTACATGAATTTAATATTGTTCCCGGTGCTGAAGTTCCCGAGGATATAATTTCTGCTACTTCTCCAATTCCCGAAGCAATAGCATCTTCTTTAGTAGCATCATTAATAACAGGTATATCGCGAACGACAAAAGTTACTTTTTTGCCCAATTCTTCGATAAGAATTTTATCAAAAACAGATTCTCCTGCATTATCTCCAATATAAAGAATTGAATTAGCCTTTTCAAGCTGTTGTATAAATTCTTGGTAATCGAAAATTGCAAATTCTTTGTCTAAATTATTTTTTATTTCCTGTTCAATATCAAACTCTTTGTTAACACCAAAATCAATAACATTTCCTGCAATTGCAAATCTAATGGCAGTCAAAATTTTATCATCTGAGCTGTCGACAATTTTTTTCATCTCGGGATACAATGCCAATATTTCTGCTATATTTTCTTCTTTAATTTTTACATAAGGGTCGTTTACTCCTGTAATTTCTCTCACTTTTTTATAAATTGCATCTCCTGTCTCGGGTGGTGTATTTTGCATAGGGATATCCTTTATCATCTCACCAACGCTACTTAGTAAATCTTTTAACTTTTTTTCATCATTAGTAGCCATTCGTCCCGCCCTAAGTGCTTGCTGCATAAAACATGGTAAACAATCTAAATAAGTCTTCATATTATTATATTTTTAATATTTTTGGATTTCTTTATTAATAAAAAACATAATTCATTTGTCAATAAAATTAAAACAAATACCTAAGTTTCAAAATTTCAATATAAAAATCAAAGGATTACTTCGTCATACTTCCTCGTAATGACGAAAAAAATGAATTATTTAGATTCTATTTTACAAATCTGCCATCATCTTTTGCTTCCGGCAGTTTACGAACATTTTTATTAAGCCAACCGATTTTTTCCACCTTGTTATAATCAAATTGAGGAACATAAGGTTTAATATCAAGAAGTGGCGTACCATCTACAATATCAATTCCGTTTACAAAGATTTTATTTCCTTCAATTTTTTCAATTTTAGCATAAGAAATCCCAATATGATTAGGTCTGCTTGGTGCACGAGTTGCAAATACTCCATGTGACACATCATCCATAAAAGGTTTTGAGATTAATTTAGCTTCTTTAGATAAATGAAAATGGTATAATAAAATTATATGAGAAAATTCGTCAAGGTCTGTTAACCCGTCAATAAATTCAGGATATAATTCTATTACACCTTTAATATCTTTTGCTGAAGATGCCTGTATTGGGGTTCCTTCAGGTGTTTTGTTTTGGGAGTGGATTATCCCAATTGGTTTATAAATAATATTTTTCAAATCAGTTGTAATTTATTAATAGAAAAAAACCGCAAGGTTTTTACTAAATAAAACCTTGCACCTCTTTCATTTAATGATTGTTTCGTCATTATTCATCTCAATGACGGCTAAAAATAATATTATTTATAATACTATTTAAATTCCTTTAATTCATTCTTTTTATATGCATCATAAGCTTGTTTGGCAGTCATTTGTCCTGCTCCAACAAAAATTTTCGTTCCTGATTTTTCCAATACTGTTGCAGCATTTCCGCCTGGTCCGTTACCTGTGATTAATACATCAGGTTTCATCTCAAATAATTGTTGTGCTGTTTTTGGTCCTGCACCATGAGCTTCGCCTTCAATATCTCTATTGTCAAAATTAGCTAATTCATCTTTTTCCTCATCATATATTAAAATAAACTCTGTTCTTCCAAAACGAGGATCCATCATTGAATCCCATTCTATTCCTTTTGTTGTGAATGCAATTTTCATATTTTTATTTTTTATATTATATTGATATTTAATTACTTCTCTTTTCACTTTACACTCTTACTAATTACAAATCCGTAAGAGTTGTTTTATTTGCAAATTTACAATTAATCTTTTTAATTATTAATTCTCCACTAATTCTTTTATTTTATCCCAACTTTCAATAATAATATTCTTTAAATTATTTTCACCATACTCAACAATTGTTTGACCAGCGGTCATTGCTTTGGTAAAAGTTTCATCATAAGGCAGATTGGCAATAAAAACAATATCCTCTTTTTTAAGGAATTCTTGAATTTCTTTTGATATCTGAAGATTAAGGTCAGCCTTGTTAATAATACACCCGGCATTAATATTAAATTTTTTCACCAATTTATAAACTCGTTCTAAATCGTGCAAACCCGAGACTGTCGGCTCTGTAACAAGAACCACAAAATCAGCACCTGAAATTGAAGATATTACAGGGCATCCAACTCCGGGCGATCCATCAATAATTATATAATTTTTATTTTTTTCTTTTGCAATTTTTTTTGCTTCGTTTTTGACTTTTGCAACAAGCTTGCCGGAATTGTCAGAACCAATACCAAGTTTTGCATGAACAAGAATATTATCAAATCGAGTATTAGAAATAAACCATTTGCCGTCATTCTGTAATTCCATGGTTATTGCATCAACAGGACAAACATGTGAGCAATAACCACAGCCCTCACAATTAAGAGAATTAATTGTATACTGTTCATTAATTATTGGAATAGCATTGAAACGACAAACATCAGCACATTTCCCACACTTAATACATTTATTTTGGTCAATTTTTGCAATTTCACTGCTATAAAAATCTTTCGATTTTGCAAAATTCGGTTGCAAAAGAAGGTGCATGTCAGCAGCATCAACATCACAATCAGCTACAACAACATCTTTACCTCCAAGATATGTAAACGATGCCGTAATAGATGTTTTTCCTGTGCCTCCTTTGCCAGAAATAACTACAATCTCTTTCATTCTTATTTGTCTTTTTTTATCTTAGAAATATAATTTTTAATATTTTCAAATTGTTTCTTAACTTCCGGAATATCCTTATAAATTAACTTGCCATTTGAATAAAGTTCTGCAATTTTACGACTGTTAGGAATTTTTGCAATAATAGGAATTTTTTCTTTTTCGCAGTACTCTATTACATCATCATTCCCAATACCATAACGGTTAATTACTACGGCAAAAATTTTATTGAGTGTTTTCATGGTCTCAACGGCCAGAATTAAATCATTAAGTCCAAAAGGAGTAGGTTCTGTAACTAATATCACAAAATCTGCATCTTTTGTTGCTTCTATAACAGGACATGATGTGCCGGGAGGGCAATCAAAAATTTTATTAATTTCGTTAGGGAAATGCTTGTCAACATACTCATTTGTTTGTGCTATTAATGGCACTGCTTGTTCTTCACCAATATCTAATCGACTTTCAATAAAAACCAAATTATTTGATTTAAATTGTTTCAACTCTCCCATTTTTTTTGACAACATTGGCAATGCGGATGTAGGACACAACTCCGAACAAGCGTAACAGCTATGACATAATTCGGGGAAAACCATAATCTCATTACCAAGTTGAATTACAGCATTATAGTTACAAACTTTTTGACATAAGCCACATAAAGTGCATTTATCTTTATCCCATTTGGGAATCATCTTAAATTTATCTTCTTTACTAATTAACTCAGCATTAAGAAATAAACCGGAATCCGGTTCTTCAACATCTAAATCAACAAGAACAACATTTTCCTCTTCAGCAAAAAAGTTTGATAAATTTGTTGAAAGGGTTGTTTTACCTGTGCCTCCTTTGCCACTTGCAATTGCTATTTTCACTTATCTAATTTTTAAATTATAATTTCAATTAATGATCGCATAAGTTCATTCCTCCTGCTAACTGATTGTTTAAATAATTTACAACCAATTTAACAGGGGAATCGGAATTAACTCCTGCAAAAACCTTAATATTTTTTTCATTAAAAGCATCTATTGCTTTTTGTCCTATGCCTCCCGAAATTATTACATCAACTTTAAGCTGAGCCAAAAATCCAGGGTAAACTCTCTCGTGATGTTCCGGAGGTGAAACAAAACTTTCTGAAATAACAGTACTACCTTTAGTCTCAATTATTGCAAACTTCTCACATTGTCCAAAATGTTCACATAATCTTCCTTCAGTTGTTGGTATTGCGAATTTCATTTGTTTATGTTTTTAATTATTATATTAAAAATGTATCCTCTCTTAACTAATGCTTGCACGAAAACCCTTGAAATTTTAATTATGCTGTCATTTCGATCCGCCAGCTGGCGGAGAGAAATCTCATTCAGCTTATATACACTGTGTTATGAAATTTCTCCTTTCAGTCGAAATGACAATATAGGAGTTTTTGTGCAGACCCTAACTATTGTATAATAAAGTGAATGGTAATCACATTATATACTAACAATATCAACAATTTTGAGAGGATACATTAAATTACATAATTTATAATCTCTACTTATTAAGTAGTTCTTCTCTTATCATAACATGCCCACATTTAGGACATTTCACAGAAGTACATTTAACGCCTTGTTGGTGAGGAATTTTTTCGCCACATTTAGCACAAACACAAAAACCTCCTGTGCCAAAAGCTCCGCCGTTGTTTCGTCCACGACCGCCTCCATTACCAAGTCCTCTACCACTTCCCGGGGTACCTGAATTTCTTGAATTTCTCATTTTATATTTTTTTTAATTAAATTAAATACTAAAAAGTAGGTCATATTTTATGGCCTACTTAACAATTTTTAGCTTTCTTTATCATTATTGTTGATTTCAGAAAGTCTTATTTCTAAATTCGACAATTGATCTTTTAGAGAATTAATCTCATTTTCAAGCAATGTCTTTTCAGAAATATTTGGGATACTCTCATCATAGAAATTTCTATTGCCGTATCCAAAGCCTCTTCCATGCCCAAAGCCTCGACCATATCCAAAGCCTCGACCATAGTTGCCATATCCGGAATTCATATATCCGGCTTGGTTATTGCCTGCACAATAACCCATTCGTCTTCCTGTCATAGGACCATTTCCTGAAGGTCCCGTTCTATCACCTCTTGGCATGATAACCTCCTTTTTTAATTAATATTAGTACAAAATTTATTATTCTTAAAATTTTCTTATATGTAATTTTATTTTTTTCTACCTCTATTTCTTAATCTTCTATGATTTCTATTAGCACAACAGATGCCATGACCAAATCCACCTGCTAGGTTAATTAAATTTTTCGATTTACAATCGGGGCACACAATAAGAGACTCGTCCATATTTATTTGGAACATATGTCCACAATCTAAACATTTAATAATATTTCGTCTAAAATGGATGTTCCCACCTTCAATTGTCAGAACTTTCCCTTGAACTATAAAATCTGCAATTTTTTTTCTTGCTTTTTCAATAAGTCTTGTAAATGTAGGACGCGATATTTCCATTTCTCTCGCTGCCTCTAATTGCGATAAACCAAGATAATCAGACAAACGAAAAGCTTCATACTCATCAAGTGTAAGCAAAACCTGAATTAACGTATTGCTTGGAACACCAACGGGTTTGAACTCCGAAAATAACGGAGGATTAAGTACAATTCTATCTTTTTCCGGTCTCGCCATGTGTTTGAGTATAAAGTTTAAACTTTACTAATAAAATATACAAAGATTTAATTTTAATATTATGGTACAAAGATAATGAACTTATGTTCATAATCCAAATATTTTTTTAAATAATTAAAAAAAATCTTACCTTTATTTAATTAAAATAAAAAAGTATTAACAAAAAAACATTTTTAAGTCCGCCAACTGGCGGAAATTGAAAAGTTTTTTTAAAATTTCATACCATGAAAAAAATACTTATTTCTTTTTTATTAATTTGCTTATCTGCAAACATAATATACAGCCAGGAACCAGAATGGATAGACTATAACTCAAGAAAACAAAAATTTCCTCAGTCGTTTTATTTTGTGGGATTTTCGTGGGAAAAGATTAAAGGTGATAAAGTTCCTAATGAGGTTTTTGCCAAATTAAAAAATCAGGTAAAAACTCAAATTAGCGAAGCAATGCAAGTTACAGTAGCAACTACAACAATTTTGCAAACTTCTGAGATTGACAATAAATTTAGTCAATCGTTTAAACAATCGAGCGTTTCTTTTTCAAATGTTAATCTGGTGGGATTAAAAACCGAAACATATTTTCATAAAAGAAAAAAAACTGCTTACGTATTGGCATATGTGAAAAAATCAGCGCTAAGCAAACACTACAAGCAGAATATTGAAAAAAAACTCTCGCAAATTTCATCAAACATTGAGACTGCAAAAAAATATTTGTCGGATAACAACAAGCAAAAAGCATTGACAACTTTATATAATTGCTCTCCCATTTTTAGAGATATTGAACAATCACAAACTTTTTTAGTTGCAATAAGTAAATTAAAAGCAGCTCAAGTTGATTTTGAAAAAACCAACAAACTAAAACTTGAAGTTAATTCGGAAATATCAAAAATTGAAACCGATAAAAATATTTCTCTTACAGATTTATGTTATCTATTATCCAATGGTTTTAAAATGCAAACTAATAAAATTAATAAAACCATAAGGCTGGTTCCTTTTACTTATCAAGACACAAAAATGGGAAGTGAATTTTCTCGCAGATTATACAAAATGCTTGAGCAAAAACTCATACAAATATCCGGTTATAATATAAATACAAAAGCTAATTTACCAATTAATGATAATCAAAAAAACAATTTACTGTTAACAGGTACATATTGGGAAAATCAAGATAACTTAAAAGTTATTGCTATTTTAAAAGACATTAACTCAGGAAAAACTCTTGCAAGCGTTGAAAAAGAATTGCCGATTTCGTGGTTAGAAAATAATTCAATTTCGTTTAAGCCTGAGAACTTTGAAAAGGCTTATGCAAATATGAAAGCTTTTAGCGAAAATGAAGTAATAAACGGCGGTCTGCTTATTGATGTATGGACAAACAAAGGAAATGAAAATCTTATTTTTACCGAAGCAGAAAGAATGAAACTTCATGTTCGTGCCAATAAAGAATGTTACTTGCGTTTTATTTATCATATGGCAGACGGCTCAAAAGTACTTTTGCTTGACAGCTATTACATTGGAACAGACAAAATAAACAAAGTAATTGAATTGCCTTATGAATTTGAATGTGCAGCTCCGTTTGGAGTTGAAACGTTACAGCTTAACGCACAAACAAAAGAATTTGCTAAATTAAATACTAAAAAACAATATGGTTATGATTTCATTAGTGATGATATGGAAAAAATTATCCAAAATGTTAGAGGATTTAAGCGTGTAGATGATGAAACAATG
>QMPG01000130.1 GCA_003648455.1 Bacteroidota bacterium | reverse complement strand
CTTGTGAGGATGAGCATTTATATTATTTGGTTCACCATGAGTTGCCCATCTTGTATGCCCCATTCCTATTGAACCTGAAATATCTTTATCCTTAACAAAATTTTCTAAATCACTAACTTTGCCTTTACATTTATATATACGGCTATTTCCGTTTAAGAGAGCAATTCCAGCAGAATCGTAACCTCTGTATTCTAATCTTTTTAAACCGTTTATTAGGACGGGATATGCTTCTTTATTGCCAATATATCCTACAATTCCGCACATGTTATTGAAGTTTTGTATAGGTTATTAAAAATTTTATGTCTTTGTTTTGCCTTGAGTTTTTTAAAACCACTCTGTTTGTAGAGTAATTACTATTTGGAATGGAAATATAGAAACTGCAATTGTTTTTTCCTTGTTTAATTAGGTCTTGTATGTATTGCGTAATAATGAATTTATATGATTTTGAATCTGTGTCATATGGCTGATTAGCATAATACAAACCGGTCGAAGTTGATTTTATGTAATCCTGTAAAAGAATTGTGCCTCCATCATCGTCAATACCTTTTATTTTTAAATTTGAAGGAATTTTATATATATCAGATTGAGTAATAATTGAATCTCCAGTTTCTAGAATTAATTCAGCTTTGTTTATTATTATTTGTTCTTGATTAGTTAACAAAGATAAATCAGGTATTTCAATTTTCCCTTTCAATCCATTCATTGGTTGAAGATAAATAACGCTGTCAATATAAGTAGAATCTCCAACATTGTTAATCTTTGAGTTTGTGTAGTCGTGATTATATATATTATATCTGTTGGTACTGTTAACAATAAAATCAAAACTACGAGAAACAGTGTCGTTTGGGCCACTGTAATATAGAGTGATAACTGTTGAGGTTGAAGAAAGATTATAGCTTAGTAAAGAACCTCCACCGTCAACTTGATTTGTTGTTAAATAAAATCCCTTAAAGAAATCGATAAAATTTAAAGTATTTGAATAAACCGAAGTATCTGCATCAATAAATCTTTGACCTATATGAGTTGGTAGTTTTATCGAAAGAGGTAATGTGTCATTAGGCCTTGGTTTTATTATTGTATCTAATAAAACAGAATCTTTATTGTAGTAATCTTCTAAATTAATCTGTGAAAGATAAGAAGAATCAATATTTATACTGTCTGTTAATTCATAAAATTTGAAGTGTTGAGGTGTTAATGTGTCTCCATAATAACTATTATAGCTAAAATAAATAACAAGAGAATCTGCTTTTAAATTCAGACTGTCGTCAAAGTTTGCATTGAGGTATCTAGGGTTTATGCTAAAAGTAAAACCTGATTTTGTATTGCCAAAAATTGGATCAACATAACTTCCAAAAATACTATATGCGGGATTTTGATACATCATTGAATCGTCAAATAGTGTGTACGCAGAAATTGAAGCTATAGAGTCATAACTAACAGTAATTTTGTCGGAATTTGGCTGTATCTCAAGCCCAATCATACTAGCATCATCATTACAACTAAATGAAATTATACCAATAATACTTAGAAGTAATAAGTTTTTTAAAATGTTACGCATCAAATTTATGGGATTTTAATTATAATTATTTGATTAAATTGTCGTAAAAATCAGAATAAGAATCAACCAACTCTTCTTGTGATTGATGTTCTAAAAATGGTTTCTTCGAATCAATAATATAGTTCTTAATTATAGGATTTATTTCTTCATTACCAATAATTATTCCGTCAGACATATTGATTGCTAATTTTGTAATGTTTTCATAATTAGCAGTTTTTATGATTGAAATATCTTTGTCGGTAATTCCTTCAACTTTTATTTTTTTCTTAAACGAGGCATTAAGTTTATTCTCAAAACCATCATTATAAACAGAATAAACAAGTTTAGAATTAGCAAATAAAGGGTCTTCGCTAAAAGCTTTTTTTATGTAAAATGGGACTAAACTAGTAAACCATCCATGACAATGCACAATATCAGGTTTCCACCTTAATTTTTTTACTGTTTCAATTACTCCACGGGCAAAAAATATTGCTCTTTCATCATTATCTTCATAAAATTTATTGTTTTCATCAGACAAAGTAAATTTTCTGTGGAAAAAATCCTCATTGTCAATGAAATATACCTGCATTCGTGCCGCTTGGATTGAAGCAACTTTTATAATTAATGGGTGGTCAGTATCATCAATAATTAAATTCATGCCGGATAATCGAATTACTTCATGAAGTTGATTTCTTCTTTCATTTATACATCCGTACCGTGGCATAAATGTTCTTATTTCTTTACCTTTCTCTTGGATCCCCTGTGGTAAATATCTGCATATTGATGACATTTCAGTCTCAGGCAAATAGGGTGTAATCTCTTGAGATACAAATAGTACTTTAGTTTTATCCATTTTTAAAAATTTTTACAAAAGTAGTAAAAAAATTCCAGATTCTCAATAGTTTGGTGCAATAGTGTTAAAAAAACGAATTGAAATGAATTTTATTATAATTTTAATTTTATGTTTTTTTCTAAATAATATTTTATTTATTTGCATCGTATTTTATAATTAATAAAAATAAATGAAAGTATTTGATAGTAAGGCTGAACTACAAAAAGAATTGAAAGATTTAGTTATAAAAAAAAATAAAATTGGTTTTGTGCCAACAATGGGTGCTTTGCATAAAGGGCATATTTCATTAATAGAAAAAAGTGTTAGTGAAAATAATATTACAGTTGTGAGCATTTTTGTTAACCCAAATCAATTCAATGACAAAAAAGATTTAGAGAATTATCCGCGTTTTATTGAAAAAGATTTAGATTTATTAAAGAATACTGGTTGTGATTTTGTATTTACCCCTTCAGTAAATGAAATTTATCCAGAAGAGGATAAACGTGTTTTTGATTTTGGTGAATTGGATAAAGTAATGGAAGGAAAACATAGAGCAGGACATTTTAATGGAGTTGCTCAAGTAGTAAGTAAATTATTTAATATTGTTAATTCTGATGTTGCATATTTTGGAAGAAAAGATTTTCAACAATATGTGATAATCAAGAAAATGGTTAAAATGTTAGATATGCCAATAGAAATTGTTGCGTGTCCAATAGTTCGCGAACCAGATGGCTTGGCAATGAGTTCTCGGAATTTGTTGTTGTCTGATGAACAAAGGAAAAATTCAGCTTTTATTTCAGAAATTTTATTTAAGGCTCGAAACCTTACTAATGAATTAAGCGTAAAAGAATTAAAAAATTGGGTTGTAAATACGATTAACCAAAATCCATTTCTTGATGTTGAATATTTCGATATTGTAGATGATATTGATTTAAAATCAATAAATAATTGGAACGAAAATAATAATAAAGTTGGGTGTATTGCTGTTAAGGTAGGAAAAATTCGACTTATAGATAATGTCAATTTTAATTTGTAAATTTGTAGTATAAAATTTTTTATTATGAATATTGAAGTAGTAAAATCAAAAATTCATAAAGCAACAGTTACCGAGGCAAATCTTCAATACGTAGGTAGTATTACTATTGATGAGGACTTGATGGATGCTGCAAATATTATTGAAAACGAAAAAGTTCAAGTTGTTAATGTTAATAATGGAGAGAGACTTGAAACTTATGTTATTAAAGGGAAAAGGGGCTCGGGAACAATTTGTTTAAATGGGCCTGCTGCAAGAAAAGCAGAAGTTGGAGATATAGTTATTATTATTTCTTATGCAAGCATGGATTTTGAAGAAGCAAAAAAATTCAAACCGCAATTTATTTTTCCTGATGCTCGTACTAATCATCTAATTGATTAATGTTTTGAAAAAAAAATTAAAAACAACTATAAAATTCCTTACTTTTTTTAGTGCAGGAATTTTTCTTTTTTGGTTAGTATATAAAGACCAAAATGTTAGTGAACTATGGGATGCTTTAAAAAAAGTTGACTACTTCTGGATTTGGATTTCAATAATATTAGGTTTGTTTAGCCATTTTGTCCGTGCTTTGAGATGGAATATGTTAGCAAAAACTATTGATTATAATCCTAAGACCATTAATTCTTTCTTTTATGTTATGGTTGCTTATTTGGCAAATTTAGCTTTGCCCAGAATGGGAGAAGTTACTCGTAGTGTGTTTATTAACAGATATGAAAAAATGCCAATAACTAAAGCTTTTGGGACAATTGTCCTTGAACGTATTATTGATGTATTTATGCTTCTGTTATTCACTCTCATTGTTTTGCTTACTCAAATTCATGTCCCCTTAGATTTTATTAACAACCATCCTGAGATAGCCGAAAAGTTTAGCGGTCTTGATGTCTCAAAGGTTATAAGTTTTACAGCTATAATAATTGTTGGTTTTGTATTAGTATTCTTTGTTTTTAAAAAAAGAATAAAAAAATCAAAGGTTTATAATAAATTAATGGATTTGATAAGAAATTTTTTTCAAGGATTGAAAACAATTAAAACTGTTAATAATAAAACTCTGTTTATTTTATATACCTTAATTATTTGGGGTTTTTATTTTTTTATGATGTATGTATGCTTTTTTAGCATTCCGGAAACATCACATTTTACTATTTTGGCAGGATTAACAACATTTGTTATGGGAAGCTATGCAATGGTTGCTCCCGTTCAAGGAGGTATTGGTGCATGGCATTTTATGGTTATTGCTACATTAATAAGCTATGGGATTGATAGTAGTACTGCAAAAGTTTTTGCTTTAGTTTGTCATGGTTCAATGACTGCAATGTTAATTGTTGTCGGTTTTATTTCCCTCATTGCCTTACCTCTTGTAAATAAGAATAATAAGTAATTCTTTTATGAATAAACTAGAAGTTATTAAATCAAAAATTGTTGCCGAAGACAAGCTTAAAACTTTGCTTCCTTATTGGAAGTTTAAAGATAAAAAGATTGTTTTCACTAATGGTTGCTTTGATATTATCCATCGTGGACATATCGAGTATCTTGCTAAAGCAGCAAGTTGTGGCGATATATTAATTATTGGTTTAAATACCGACGAATCTGTAAAACGACTGAAAGGAGAAACAAGACCTTTACAAGATGAATTTTCAAGAGCAATGATTTTAGCTTCTTTATTTTTTGTCAATAATGTAGTCTTATTCAACGAAGATACTCCTTATGAACTAATTAAATTTGTACAGCCAGATATTCTCATCAAAGGAAGTGATTATAAACCCGAAGATATTGTTGGTTATGACATTGTTACTGCTAAAGGAGGAGAAGTAATCACAATAGATTTTATTGAAGGATATTCAACAACCAATATTATTACAAAAATTATGAATAAATAATATTTCTGTTTTAGTATAAATTTTAATTTTGTATATTTACAAATTAATTTTTTGTTTGATTGATAAATTAAAGACTATAAGTTTATGTAAAAATATATTGCGATGAAAAAAATATTAAATATTGTTATAGTTATTATCGTTTCTTTTTTTGTAATTAGTTCTTTTGGAAGTTGTAAAAAAGCAAAGGAGAAAAAAATTGTAGGAAATTGGAGACTTGTTACTGAAAAAGAACCTGTTCAAGGACAAACTGTTACTTATTTTGTCTTTTCAGATGACAATATAGTTAAACGAATATCTGGAGACACTCTTGTTGCTGATTATTCAGTCTTGTCCGAAGACTTACACTATTATTTACAAATTAATGGTTTTGATGTTTCTTTTGTTGATTTAGGTGGAAAATACAGTATTAATGAATTATCAAAAGATATTTTGATAATCACACGAATTCAAAAATCTAACGGAGATAAAGGTGGAGCTTTCAAAAGATTAGAATTTGTAAAAGAATAGATAGTGGCTAAAACAAAAACTGTTTATGTTTGTCAAAATTGTGGGGCACAATCTCCAAAATGGATTGGCAAATGCCCTTCCTGCCAAGAATGGAATACTTATGTTGAAGAAATAATTACAAAAAAAAATACTGGTACAAGCCTAATCAGTTCTTCTTCTGCACCCAAATTAATTAATGATGTTGAAATATCAAACGACAAACGAATTGATACAAAAAACGTTGAATTCAACAGGGTTTTAGGAGGTGGTTTAGTCCCCGGATCCTTAGTGCTAATAGGAGGAGAACCGGGAATTGGGAAGTCAACATTAATGCTTCAGGTGTCTCTCAATATTAGTAATCATAAAATTCTTTATGTGTCGGGAGAAGAGAGTCAAAGCCAAATTCGCTTAAGAGCCGACAGGATTGGAATTAATGGAGCAAGTTGTTTTATTTTATGTGAAACATCTATTGAAAATATTATTTTAAATATTGAAAAATTAAACCCTGATATTATTATTATTGATTCAATTCAAACTTTGCAAACAGAAAGAATTGAAACATCCCCGGGTAGTGTTTCCCAAATTCGTGAATGTGCTAATATTATTCAACGATTCGCAAAACAAACATCAAAAAGCGTTCTCCTAATAGGACATATAAATAAAGAGGGCTCTATTGCAGGTCCTAAAATACTTGAACACACTGTTGATACTGTTTTACAGTTTGAGGGTGATAATAACTATATGTACAGGATTTTAAGAGCCACAAAAAATAGATTTGGATCCACTTCAGAACTTGGAATTTATGAAATGCAACATTCTGGTTTGAGGCAAGTAAGTAATCCTTCTGAGTTATTAATGTCACAAAATAACTTAAATTTAAGCGGTTCGGCTGTTTCATCAACTGTTGAAGGTGTTCGTCCATTTCTGATTGAAATACAGGCACTCGTTAGTTCTTCTGTTTATTCTTCACCTCAAAGAACATCAACAGGTTTCGATTTGAGACGCTTAAGTATGCTTTTAGCAGTACTTGAAAAAAGAGCTGGTTTTAGATTGTCAGCTAAAGATGTATTTCTTAATATTGCCGGAGGTATTAAAGTAGATGACCCTGCAATTGATCTGGCTGTTGTTTGTGCAATTCTATCATCTGATCAGGATGTCTCGATTAATAAAAATATTTGTTTTGCAGGAGAAATTGGACTTTCTGGTGAAATTAGACCTGTAAATAGAATTGAACAAAGAATACATGAAGCTGAAAAATTAGGCTTTTCTCAAATTTTTATCCCTAAGTTTAGTAAGAAAACCGTAGACCTTTCAAAATATAACATCAAAATTTCAGAAGTGAATAAGGTAGAAGAGGTTTTTAGAGTTTTGTTTTCTTAATTTATATACAAGGAACATAAAAGTTTTCATTTCGATTTAAACACATTATTGAGGTTTTTTCATTATTTAAAATTATTTTTTTTTCAGGACGAGAAAAAATATAGTTTTTATTCCTCATAATTATTATTAAACCTGGTATTTCTTCTTTTGTGAAAATTAATGCACATTCGTCAATGCTTTTCTTGCCTCGGTTTATTTTGTGAATTTTATATTTTATATTGGGATAGTTGCTCAGAGTTTTTTTTGTAAACATTAAATTATCCTCTGATTTCTGATGAAGATATTCGTCTTTTTCTTCAGCAAATAAAAAATGTATGGTTGAACCAATATTCTTGCCAAAATAAATAGCCCAAAGTAATTTTTCTTTTGCTTCTTTTAAAAAATCCATCGGTACTATTATGTTATTATAGAAGTCTTTTGTAAGGTTTTTATTTTGAATTGAAATAATAGGCGTCTTTGAAATTTTTATCAGTTTTAATAATCCTTTTATATTATTATTAATTCCAATAATTATTAACAATGGGTCAATATTTTTTTTTAGCCCGGATGCAATAGATTTTATTTCGTTTAATTTTTCAGGTTTGCCAGGAATTATGTCATAAGCAACTTCAATGTTGTATTCGTTATGAATATTTTCAGATATGATTTTTAATTTGTTTTTATTCTCTCCAATTTTTTTATTGTTAATGTTTATCAGATATAAATTTTTATTTAATAATATTGATAATTTTATTCCATGCAGTACAGCAATAGTTCCGGTTTTCGAAAAATCAGTATTAACTAAAATATATTGATTAGTAATTGTTTTCATTAATAAGTGAATAATACAATTATGTAAATATACAATCTTTGTGTGGATTTGAGATAATTTTTGTTTCATTATTTGTTAGCCACAAAGTGGATTGAGAAATTAACCCGCTTTATTCATGCAAAAACGAAGTGAATTGCATGAATTAGCGATGGATAGTGGGAAGTAAAGCGGGAAATCCCGCATTAGAAGT
>QMPG01000129.1 GCA_003648455.1 Bacteroidota bacterium | reverse complement strand
TTTCTCAAATTAGTAATCCACTTAACCTTATTAAAATCAATTTTTGAAATATCTTTTATTGCTGACATATTCTTTCTCTTTTCGTTATTCTAATGTGTGGCAACAATTAAATAAACGGACTATTCCGTTTATTTCCATTATAGTAATATAAGTTTAGTCGTTAAAAAAAAACGGCATTTACTTAAATAAAAGCTGTAGAAAAAATTATTTTTTTGTTATAAAAATGCAGCAAAAAATAATGTGTTTTTTCACAGTTGTTTATTACTTGTGTAAAATTATAAATTTTGTATTCGTTGACAAATTTTTTTTTGGTTTTATTTTTTTTTAGAAAATTGTTTTGCTTAGTGCAACACTATGCAATCGAGCAGTAGCGAGAAAAGAAAAGGCGTAGTTAAAAACTACGCCGAGCTTGGGACTAACAGCTTACAGAAAATTATTAGTCTTTAAAATTTTATTTATTGCTTCATAAATAGCTCAATCCTTTACGCAACGAACTGAAAAACCACAAGATTTGTAATCAGCCTCTCGATGTACGTATGTATCAATGTAATACAAGTAGTGATGCCATACGTAAAGAAAACTTTCCTCAGTTGAAGACATAAAATCACCTTTATACTCAATATCAGAAAAATTAGCGTTATCGAAACGACAGCCTCCAGGAAGACCTGTAAAACCACAGCTATTTGAAGCCCAACTGATCATTCCGTGCCAATGTGTTGAACCTATTTCTTTCATTTTCCCTCCAGCTACAATATCTCCTCCCAGAAAAACTGTCAAATCTGTCCATTCTGCATCACTTGGCAAATGCCAGCCAGTTGGACAAACTCCTTGAACTCCGCTTGGAGTAGCATCGCTACTAGCAGCACCATTCATAGCTGCAGCCCAGGTATATAATGCACCATAAACATCCCCATTGCTTGAAAGATTATTATAATAACAATAAGCAGGATCAGTATATGCCAAATTAGCCCAGTTCGTACTATCTTCTACTAATATTATTGGTGTCCCATCGGGATAATGTGTAACTGCAAGATTTTCAGCCATCCATTCTTGATTATTTATTTGCATTGTAATATAAACATTGCCATCATAATCTGTTACTGAGCCGGTTCCTACAATAATATAATAAGACATTGTTAATGTATCTGAACCATTTTCGTTTGTTGCTATTAATTCTACAGCGTATTTGCCTGCTGTATTATATGTGTGTGAAGGATTTTGAATAGTTGATGTATTTCCATCTCCAAAATTCCAAGCCCAACTTGTGGGTGTATTTGTCGATTGATCGGTAAAAATTACAGTTTCGTCCGCAAGTATAAGTGTTTTGTTTGCTGTAAAATCAGCTGTCGGCAAAGGTCCTAACGCATTAACCGTAATATAATCAGTTTTTGTTTCTGTATTTGAGCCATTATCATTTGTTGCTGTTAATGATACAGTATATGTTCCGGATGTATTATAAATATATGTTGGATTTTGTTCTGTTGATGTACCACCATCTCCAAAATCCCATGACCAGCTTGTTGGTGTGTTTGTCGATTGGTCGGTAAAACTTATCGATTCGCCTTGATTTATTATTGTTTGGTTGGCTGTGAATTCTGCAACAGGAGCAGAAGAGCCTGATGCGTTAACTGTGATATAATCAATTTTAGTTAATGTATCTGAACCGTTGTCGTTGGTCACTTCTAACGATACAGTATATGTTCCCGCTGTATTATAAGCATATGTTGGGTTTTGTTCTGTTGAAATACCACCATCGCCAAAATCCCATGACCAACTTGTTGGTGTATTTGTCGATTGGTCGGTAAATTGTATGCTTTGTCCTTCGTCAACAACTGTTTGATCGCTTGTAAATGCAGCTATTGGTATATTATTTGAATCACCAACTAAATGCATAGTAATAGTAAGATTATTTGATGTTCCAGGCTGAAACGACGCTATTGCTTCGCCTTCATATTCTTCTGTGCCAAGGGTGGCATTTATAAAAATATAAAGCGTTACATTATAAGGTACTTCAATAGCATCTACAACTCTATATGTTACTGCATCAATCTGATTTATATTCAAATCTAATATTTTTAATTCCTCTCCTATTGCAGAATTTTCTTTAATAATAATTTTACCTTCAAATTCAGCGCCTGCTTTTAAATGAGTTTTAGGAAATTTTAAATACATATTTGCATTTAATTTTTCGTATTTAATTATAGTTTCTCTCTCACATTTTACAAATATCAAAATGCTAATTACAGAGAGTAATAAAAATATTATTATAGCTTTTGTTTTCATATTATTTCTTTTAATATTTTAAAAAATATTGTAATCAAATTTTAAAAAAATTCCTACACCTCTATTATCTTCTAGATTATCTTCGTTTCTTTTGGTATAAACAGGTAATTTTATTCCTGCTGAAATATCGAATAATGATATGCTGTATACTGCTTTAATTTTTAAATCGAGCATTTTAACATCCTGCTTATTTGTAAGTCCGCTTAATTGTTCTGTTTCGTCATTCCAACTGTATGAGTAATCTTTGTCAGTATTTCCTTGTCCAATTGTTTTAAATCCAAACTCTGTATTTATGTTAAGCCCAAAGTCGAAAAAATAATTAAAATCTGCATTAACAGCGAAAAAATTACCATTTGTTATTGTATAATCTACAGTTTCAAAATCATCTGTAATAGCATCATTGTCAGGATTATCAAGTCGTGATATTAGAGCTGTTTTTGAGCTATTTCCGTTATATTTATATTGCAAATTTCCTCCTACGCTCATTAAATCATTTATATTTTTACTTGCAGATGCGTAAACCATATAATCGGTTGATCCTGTGCCAAGAGGAACTAAGAAATCATTTTCCATTTTCCCGGCATCTCCTGTTGGCAATTTCACATAAAGATGAGCATAATAAAAAATATCAGTAAGCTGAATTCCGTAACCCAGACCAAGCGCAAAGTCACCTACACCTTTTGTTTCAATTGTTTGAAGAGTATACTGTACTTTTTCTTTTAAATAATAAGGTATTTGTGCTACGAAATCAAAATTCTTGTAATAATATTTTACTGAAAAATTAAGATATTGACCTGTACTGTTAAGCATGGTTCCGGCTCCTACTTTCATCCCTGAATTAATTTCTTTTTCTGAGGATTTTTTCCTTTTGTCCCTTATTGTATTTACAAGTGGCTCTTCAATTAAAAGCTCCGTATTTTGAATAACTGTTTCTATTCCTTCGGTTGTAAATCCTGTTTCTAAAATAGTTTGCGAAAACATAAAATCAGATACAAGCATTAGGATAAAAATAAGGACTATGAATTTTGTGTTTTTTTTCATTGTATATTTTTTTATGTGGGTTTAAAGATTAATACAATCAATCGAATAATAGAAAAACACTGCTAATTAAGATGTTAGAAATAAAAAAATCATTTCTTTTTTATAGATAAGTAAATATAAAGAATTATCTAACATGAGTCAAGAATAAATTTAAACACAAGAAAGTCATATTAACCCGAAAAATTCATAATTTTTCTACGCTTAAGAATTACCAACAAATTTGGTGTTTTTAAACCCCAAATTTGGGTACTTCTAATGCGGGGTTTACTTGCGTGAGCTCACCGCCAGCTGGCGGTTCGGTTCTCGCTTTACTTTCCACTATCCATCGCTTATTCATGCAATTCACTTCGTTTTTGTATGAATAAAGCGGGTTAAAATGAAAATATGTTATAACACTTACAAACAATAATTTAAGAAAAAATTATTAGAAAATGCGGATTATTTTAGGTAATTAGCACGAAGAATGGTGTTAAATCTTATATATTACTTCTCTTCACGGATTTAGATAATCAGTTACTCAAATTTATCTTTTTTTACAAGGAAAATATAATTACAAATTAAGTTTTTGGCAGTTTAACAAAAACTAAAACTTGTTGCAGAAAAAAATTACTTATATATTGTTAAGTTTATTTAATGCTTCTTTCCCTTTCTAAGGGAAAGTGGCGACAGCCGATAGGGTTATATTAAAAAACAGAAAATTCATTCTTAATCCTTATTAATCCATTTTCAATATTTTGCAATTCTTCATTTTTTATTCTTAAAACTTTTATTCCTAAATCATTCAAAATTGCATCTCTTTTTTTATCATCCCTTTTTGAAAAATCATGAATTCGACCATCTAATTCAACTACTAATTTTTCTTTTTCACAATAAAAATCAGGAACGTAAAAAAAATGTTCATCACCTACTGATTGATATATAATCGCATGTTGTCTTAAAAATTTTCTGTCATTTAATTGCTTTCGTCGTAAATGTCTCCACAATAACATTTCTTCTGGAGTTGGATTGTTTCTTAATTTTCTAGTTATTTCTTTTATCTCGAAATATTTCATTTTTATTACTAATTAATTTGTGTACCCCTCTCCCTGTCGGGTCTCTCCCCTAAACTAGGGGAGAACGCTTTAAATAAAATTTATTGCAAATTATTTAAGTTTCTTGTTAAGTTTATTTAATGCTTCTTTCCCTTTCTAAGGGAAAGTGGCAACAGCCGATAGGGTTATATTAAGAAGTTAAAAATTCAATTGTTAAAATTACATGCCAACTCAAATTACTTTCATAACAATCAATCTGAAAGCAAGAATTAGCTTGACCGAATATAAAAGCTGGAGAAGAACTTAATCTATACTTTTGTAATTGTTAGGTGTTAAGGGCAGTATTTTTCACTCAATCTAAAATTTATTGGTACTATTAATCTAACATTAACTTTCTCACCATTTAGCATTCCTGGCTCCCATTTTTGATTTAATGATTTTAGAGCTCTAATAGCCTCTTTATCCAATGAAGGATGGACACTCTGAATTATTTGCGTATCAATCAATTCGCCTTCGGTATTAATAACATAGGATACTATAACTCTTCCTTGAATACCCTCAGCTTTCATATCATTTGGGTAGTTTATATTAACGGCTATATTCATAGCAAAACTCTTTTCCCCACCAGGATATTTTGGTAAAATTGGAGTCCAATGATACACATTGTCTTCAAGTTTTTCCCCATTTAATGAAAAATTGGTAATGTTAACCAATTGATTATTTCGATAAACTTCAATAGATTTTATACTACCATTAGGATAAAATCTTTTTAATTCACCTTCAAGTTCTAGAGTTAATAATTTTTTTGTGTAACCTTCTTGTTCTATATAATACTCATTATAATCTTTAAAATGGTAGCAAGTATCAATCTTTTCATATATTCTAGTCCGAATGAGTCTATGATTTCTTTTGTCATGTTTTTTAAATACTATAGTTGATTTCCTTTTAAAGTAAGCGTCTTCAGGTGTTGTTAATTCTACCCATTTATTATCTTTTTTATAAAAAGAACTTATAAGAATGTTCTCTTTTTTATCTACTTTAATTTTTTTTGAAATAAAAGCTTTCTCAGCATTTGAAGGTCTATTATAAATGTCATAATAAAATATGTTTTCACTCTGGGCAATTCCTAAAAAAGTCAACTGAATAAATAATGTTATAAATAATAGATGCTTCATACTGTTTATTTTTTTAAATTATTTGGCAACACATAAGCCCCTATAAAAACCTCAGTGTTTTATAAAAATTAATCAAAATTAATTTTTTTTTGAATATATTCTGAAAAAATATGATTGTAATTTAAAAAAATTAGTAAAATCTTAAATATTTTCACCTTAATTTTATAAGACTTAATATGATAAAAAAAAGATCTGAATTAATCTCAGAATATTTCTTAATTTCTATTTCCTCCATATCCTTATATCCAATAAAGCTTGTGACTTAAAAATCTTTAAGATATCACTAATGGACACAATTCTTATACTAAATGGATTGTCACTTTCATTTTCATAGAATAGTCGAAACTCATTTTGATAATCATATATATTTGATTTATGGAAAACACCTGCCTTCCCAGAGAAAATTTTATAATTATAATAATCTACGAAACCACATTTAAATTTAATGCTATTAGCTTCAAATGAAGCTTTAACTCGATTTATAAATTCTTCAGTATATGTAATTACTAAACAATAATCACCAAATTCAAGGTTTCTCTCGTCTACAGAAACTAATTCACCCTCTTTTGGCATAAACAATGTGTACATCGAAAAAATATTTCCTTTAGTCTTGGCATACTCCTGATAAAACTGACAATTAAAGTATTGATTCTTTTGTTTGCTAAACTCCAACCAATCATTGTTTATCTTTAGTTTTATAAAATCACCTTGACTTACTATATGCCTTCCTTCGTGTAAATCTCCACGTAATTTGCCATCCTCAATATTTTTGAAAAAATTAATCGGATTCATATAAATCAATCCTTTGTGATAGAACTCTTCTAAATGTTTTTTTTCTCCGATCTTTATAAAGGCTACTATTTCCTTTTGGCTCATGGACTACCTAAATTAAGCACAACAATAAAATAAGACACACCATTGTATCTTATACCCATTATACAATTAATTTATTCCAAATTTAATTAAAATAATAAAATTACCAACTAACTAAGCGGCAATCTAACAAAAAACGAAACCTTTTACAGAACAAAATAATTTGAAACGTAATTGTTTATTTTATTTGCACCCCTCTCCCTGTCGGGTATCTCCCCTAAACTAGGGGAGAACGCCTTGAATAAAATTTATTGCAAATTATTTAAGTTTCTTGTTAAGTTTATTTAATGCTTCTTTCCCTTTCTAAGGGAAAGTGGCGACAGCCGATAGAGTTATTTTAATAAACTGAAAATTTAATTATTAAAATTACATACCCACTCAAATTACCTTTATAACAAACAAACCCGTCACCTTTGGGTTCGCTCAACATCGAATATAAAAGCTGTAGCAGACCTTGCTCTACAGGGATTTTATATTCTTGGGTGTTGTAGGTGTTTATTTACGTTCGGTTGAATACTTATGTAAATATACAAGCAATATGTCTTGCCAATAACACCTTTTTTTCTAATCATTTAGCTTGTTTATTTTTTTAGTGAACTTTTAATAACAGACAGCCTTGGAAATAGGCTGTCTGTTATTTTTGAAAATGAAGCTGAATTATTCTTCCATAACAAACTCTTTAGCTTTTTGTAGAATATCCGATATTTTATTGCGTGCTTCTTTATCCTTTTTCTTTAGATAGGTTTGCGCATCTTCAATATCTTTTTGAAGTTGCTCTATGTACGGTTTTGTCTTTTGATTTCCATATTCTTTACTACGGATGTACCATTCATTAGCTTCTTCAAGATAAGTCTGTGCCTGAGCATATGTTTTTTCTGACTGAGCGGCTATTTTTGCTTTCAAAAGGGCTTCTTCAGCTCTAAGCTCAGCATATTTTCTATTGACTGTAGCAATATTTCTTTCTTTCTCTGCCTGAAATTTATAATTGTATTTTTCAGACATAATCTGTGCTTCATCAACAGCAGCAGATACATTATCCAAAGCATCATCCTTTTTCTGAACAACACTCTTTTTAGCAGTATTTACTTTTGTATCCAATAAGTCAATTTCTGCTTTTGTTTTCTCATCAGCTGTATTTTTTGCTTCTGAAAGATACTTAATGGCATTGTCTAATTCTGCTTCTGCTTTTTGTTTAGACTTGTCAATTTCAAGTGCAATTTGAGACTTTAGAAGAGCCACTTTTGCATTGGCTAAAGCATAATTGGTTTTGGCTTTTTTTCCCAATGATGCGATTAAATCTGATGTTTCAACTTTTGCATTTTCACTTGTAGTCACAATTTTATTGTCGATGGCAGTATTGTTGGATTTATAACCCCATACTAATGCACTGACCAATAAAACGGCAAGTATTCCAATTATTACATTTTTAGTATTCATGATTTTTTTATTTTTAAAAGTTAATAAATTATTTTATGAATTTACTTTATTTGAAAGCTCTTTTAACCAGCCTGATACTTTACTAAGTGAATGACTTGTCAATCTTTTTGAATGGCTTTTTGCTAAGTTCACTAAATCTGTTGCTGCCTCCTTACTTTTGTCAGCGGTTTTGTGTAAAGCATTTGAAATAGCCGATGAAGTTTCATCCTTCTTTTCGATAGCATAATCTTTTAGTGCATCGCCTATTGCATCAAGTTTACTTTTTGCTTCTTTCTTGGTTTCATTAAGGTCGCTAAGTGTAACTTCTATTTGCTTTTTTGCTTTGTCTTCAATATTAT
>QMPG01000128.1 GCA_003648455.1 Bacteroidota bacterium | reverse complement strand
CTTGAGCAGAGGATTTTTGAAGATAAAAAATTTTTTTATCAATATTTGAAAATGAAGAAACAATATTTTTAATATTGTTTTCTTTATTAGTAGACATTTTTTTTTTAGCACTACTGAGCTGCATTTGTGAGTTTTTTATTTTAGAATTTTCTTAACCTTATCAGTTTTTCTTACTGCAAGTTAAAAAAATAATAGTTAAAATCAATGCGGATTTTGATAATCCTTCTTTTTATATTTTTTAGGTCATAAAAAATAATGATCTTTATCAGTTTTTTAAATTAAATTGTTTTTTTTCAATATTATAATTGTTTGTAAGTTACGTATTTAGGATTTTAAAACCAAACATTGTCAATAAATGATAAATATTTGAAGTTTTTTAAAGTATGATTTTTAAATAATTTTGAATAAATTTGTAATTATGGAAAAAGGGAAATATAATATTTTAATTGTTGATGACATTTTTGTTAACCGATTATTATTGTCTGAGATTATTAAAAAAATAGGATATAATTTTACTGAAGCAAAAAATGGAAAAGAAGCAGTAGATTTTCTAAAGACAAAAGACTACGACATGGTTCTAATGGATATTGAGATGCCTGTTATGAATGGTTTAGAAACAACAAGATTTATAAGAGATAAATTTGAAGAACCTAAAAACAACATACCTATTGTTGCAATAACAGCATACAACCCTAGTGATTTTTTTGATGAATTCAAAAGTGCAGGTTTCGACGGTTTAATTACAAAACCATATCTGAGAGGGAAAATATCAAAAGTTATCAATAAGTTTTGTGTTAAAAATTATTAATTGATTGTTAATTCAATACATAAAAAAATCCTACATTTGTGGGATTTTTTTTATTAATAAATGAACACATGAAAAAAAATATATACTTATTATTAATACTTTCAGGAGTTTTATTAAGTCTTGGTTGGTTTGAGTGGTCATCAGGTATAATTTTGTTAGTCGCATTTGTACCATTACTCTTTGTCGACGAATATTTGTATGAAAACAGAAACAAATATCATTCAGTAAGAGCTTTCCATTATTCATTTATAACTTTTTTTGTCTGGAATGCATTATCATTATTGTGGGTTTGTAATTCAACAATTTTTGGCGGAGTTGCAATAATTATTTACAATTCGTTATTATTGTCAATAGTGTTTTGGCTTTATCATATCTGCAAACGGAAAATTGGGGAACCCTTTTCATACTTCGCATTATTGGTATTCTGGTTAGGTTTTGAGTATTATTATTATAATGCTGAAATTTCATTTCCGGGCTTGATCCTTGGAAATGGTTTCGCTAACGATGTTAAGTTAATTCAATGGTATGAATACACAGGAGTACTTGGTGGCTCTTTGTGGATACTTATTGTAAATGTTTTAATATTTTTAACAATAAAGAAATATCTCTCAATCAGTCATATTAATAAGACTATTATTTACAGATTTATTTTTTTGTGTTTGATAATTTTTATTCCAATAATAATATCAGTAAATACTTACAATAATTATAAAGAAAAAAAATCACCGCGTAATTTTGTTGTGCTTCAGCCCAATATTGACCCTTATAATGAAAAATATGATTTGTCATTAGAGAGAAAACAATTAAGTGATTTATTACTTATGGCAGATTCTCTTGCAGATCAATCTGTAGACTATTTTATTGGTCCCGAAACAGCTCTTCCAAAAGGCATTTGGCAAGATAGATTAAAGTATGAATATGATGTTGTTCGACTAAAACAATTTGTTCGTAAAAATCCAAAATCAAAATTTATTATAGGTTTATCATCATATAAATTGTATAATGATGGAGAAGAAATTTCTGCAACAGCACGCAAGCTTTCAGGCGTGAACAAGTATTATGATGCATTTAACACAGCTATGCAAATTGATACTTCTCAGAATATTCAATTGTATAATAAATCAAAATTGGTTATTGGTGTTGAGAAAATGCCATTTCCAAAAGTTTTGGGGTTTTTAGAAAGTTTTGCAATGGACATGGGGGGTATTGTTGGTAGCCTCGGAACTCAAGAAAAACGTACAGCACTTATATCGCCTAATGATACCGTAAAAATAGGGGTGGCAATATGCTATGAATCAATTTATGGTGAGTTTGTGACCGGATATGTAAAAAACGGAGCAAATTTTATTGCTATCATAACAAATGACGGATGGTGGGGTAATACTGCCGGATATAAAATACATTTAAGCTTAGCCAGATTACGTGCTATCGAAACTCGAAGAAGTATAGCTCGGTCGGCAAATACTGGAATTTCCTGTTTTATTAACCAAAGAGGCGATTTAATTAAACCTACTTCTTGGTGGGAAAAAGATGCTATTAAAGCTACGATTAACGCTAATGATAAAATTACTTTTTACGTCAAACATGGTGATTATATAGGACGAATTGCCGGCTTATTTTCCATATTGTTATTGATTTATACTTCGTTTTTATTTGTAAAAAAAAAAATATTAAACCACTATTCTAAATAATAAGCGATTTTCTCCCGAAATTTTGGGATTGATTATTGTCTATTGCTCACTAACATCTTGATTAATAGTTTTATAATGTTTTGATTTATAAAATAAATAATGGCGGTTATACAACTATTCATAAATAATCAAATTAAATTTAACGATAGTTATAATTACGATAGGTCAGGAGTTCTGAATAAGAAAATTTTACCTTGCATATAAAAAATACAATCAATAAATAAAATATAATTTTGTATCTTTGGACTAAAATAAAAAGCAAATGATATGTTGACAAAAGCCAGACTTAAAGAACAGATTGACAAATTTCCTGAAAAATTTTCAATTGATGAGTTGGTTGAAAAATTAATCTTAATTGAAAAGATTGAAACAGGAAACAAACAATCAGAAAATGGAGAAGTAATATCTGAAAGTGAAATGGAAAATGAAATTAAAAAATGGTTCGAATAAATTGGACATTTCAAGCAAAAAAAGACTTAAATGCTATCGCAGAATATATTTCAAAAGATTCTAAGCGTTATGCAAAACTTCAAGTTATCAGACTTAAAAATCGGACAAGAATATTAAAAATTCAGATTCGTACAGGAAAGATTGTGCCTGAAATTAACCAAGAAAATATTAGAGAACTAATTGAAGGAAGTTACAGAATCATCTATAAAATAGTAGAAAATAATCAAATTGATATTTTAACAATTCACCATTCAGCAAGAGATTTAAAAAGAAGAAAAATAAAATAAATACGCAAGGTAACAAAGGCTAAAAACAAGCGGGCGGGAAGTGCTAATATGAAACAGATTACATTAAATAAACATCATCGCAAATATGGAAATTGGAGCGTTTAAATGCCGCCAATTTTTAGTCTAATCGTTTCGAAGAAGAACCTTTCCAGATTGCTTCGTCACCTGAAGGATGCAATAATTCAACAATTGATTTCACTTCCAAAAAACTGTTTTCAAAAATGTATATAAATCACTTAAAATTATATTGCTGATAATTAATGGTTTACATTTTTTTAGAAATTCTGTAAATCCTGTTAATCTTGTCAAAAAAGACCTTTTCGGAGAGAATTCAACAATTTAATTCTAATAATCTCCCAAAGTTTCCGGTAATTGACTTAGAGCTTCTTCCATTTGTTCATCGCTTGGTGCTTTGCCGTGCCATGTATGAGTACCTTCCATAAAATCAACACCTTTTCCCATCTCAGTTTTCATTAAAATTACTACTGGTTTACCTTTGCCTGTGTGTTTTTTTGCTTCAATAAGAGTATTAACAGTGTCGTTCATATCATTGCCGTTCATTTCAAGAACGTCCCAACCAAATGCTAACCATTTTGCTTTTAAGTCACCTAACGGAAGTACTTTATTAACAGGACCATCAATTTGTTGCCCGTTGTAGTCTATAGTTGCAATAATATTGTCGATTTTTTTTGCTGCAGCATACATAGCAGCTTCCCAAATCTGACCTTCTTCAAGTTCACCATCGCCATGAAGAGTGTAAACTAGTTTGTCATCATTGTTTATTTTCTTTGTTAGAGCAGCACCGCAAGCAGCAGACAATCCTTGTCCAAGCGAACCTGAAGCAATTCTAATACCTGGTAGTTTTTCTTCCGGGGTAGGATGGCCTTGAAGACGAGAATTTAACATCCTTAATGTGCTAAGTTCTTTAATGTCGAAATAACCACTGCGAGCCAAAACACTATACCATACTGGAGCAACATGCCCATTTGAAAGAAAAAATAAATCCTGATTTTTCCCATCCATGTCAAATGGCTCTGGTTTATGGTCTAAAATTTTGAAATATAGCGCAACCAAAAAATCAGCACATCCTAAAGAACCCCCTGTATGACCTGATTTTGGTTTGTTTATCATTCTTATTATATCTCTTCTGACTTGTGAAGCCATCTGTTCAAGTTCTGTAACTGTAGCCATTTTTATCGAAATTTTAATTATTTTTTAGATGACAAAGATAATAAATTTGATTATCAATTTTAAAATTAGCAACCATTAACTTTTTTAATACTTTATGTTTATTAAATATCTTTATAAATATTTATCTTTGTATTTTATTTTAACTAAATAATAATATAATAAATTTTATGGGACTTCAGTGTGGGATTATTGGATTGCCGAATGTTGGAAAATCTACTTTATTTAATTGTTTATCAAATGCAAAAGCACAATCGGCTAATTTCCCGTTTTGTACTATTGAACCAAATGTTGGGGTAATAACTGTGCCTGACGAACGTTTAATTCAGCTTGAGAAAATCGACCATCCTGCCAAAGTTATTCCAACTACAATTGAAATTGTTGATATTGCCGGTTTGGTTAAAGGAGCAAGTAAAGGTGAAGGATTGGGGAATAAATTTCTTGCAAATATTCGTGAGACAGATGCAATTATTCATGTGCTTCGTTGTTTCGACGATGATAATGTAACTCATGTTGATGGCAGTATTGACCCTGTGCGTGACAAAGAAATTATTGAAGCCGAATTACAGATTAAAGATTTAGAAACAATAGAGAATCGAATTGTTAAAACAGAAAAGCAGGCAAAAGCAGGTGGTGATAAGAATGCAAAAAAAATTCTTGACTACCTACATCAATATAAAAAAATTCTTGAACAAGGCAAGTCTGCACGTGCTTTACAAATTGATGAAAATGACGAGAAATTATTGTTTGATTTGCAATTATTAACAAACAAGCCAATTCTTTATGTTTGTAATGTTGATGAAGCTTCAGCTGTTGCAGGAAATAAATATACAGATGCTGTTAAACAATCGGTTAAAGATGAAAATGCCGAATTGTTAATTATTGCAGCTGCTACTGAAGCCGATATTGCAGAATTAGAAACTTTTGAGGAACGTAAAATGTTTCTCGACGATTTAGGCTTAAAAGAATCCGGAGTTAATAAATTAATAAAATCAGCTTATCGTTTATTGAATTTAGAAACATATTTTACTACCGGAGCTGATGAATCACGAGCTTGGACTTTTCCCCATGGAACAAAAGCTCCTCAAGCAGCAGGCATTATTCATACTGATTTTGAAAAAGGTTTTATACGTGCTGAGGTAATTAAATATGACGATTATGTTTCGCTTGGTTCTGAAAAAGCATGCCGTGAAGCCGGAAAAATTGCAGTCGAAGGAAAAGAGTATGTAGTTCAGGATGGTGATATTATGCATTTTAGATTTAATGTATAATTATTTTTCAATAAGTTATTTTTGAAAAATAATATATTCTATTCATGAAAATAACTTTTGATTAATACTAAATTAATATGAAAAGATTTGTACTTGTTTTTATAGTTTTTCTTTTGGCAGCTAATTTGTTTGCACAAAGACAGAAAAATATTGATAAAGCCAAAATTGAATTGTCAAGATACGGAGATTTATATTTTTCTTTCAAAATAACCAAAGCAAACAATTTTAAAACTATTCCGGATTTTATTTCAATTGATAATGTTAAAGATGGAATTGTTTATGCGTATATTAATGAAAAAGATTTTCAAAAGTTTATAAATCTTAATATTCCGTTTACAGTTATTAAAAAGGATAAGGATGTTAAGGCTTTGACAATGGCAACTACTGTTGCTGAAATGTCGAACTGGGATCGTTATCCTACTCATGATGTTTATTTGCAGATGATGCAGGATTTTGCAACAAACTATCCAAATATTTGTAGATTAGACACAATAGGGTTTTCTCAAAATGACAGACCTATTATCGCAGTAAAAATTTCAGACCATCCGGATATAGAAAATGACGAACCACAATTTTTTTATACCGGTCAGATGCACGGCGACGAATTAGTCGATTATATTTTATTTTTGCGTTTAATCGATTATTTAACCACTAATTATGGAACAAACGACCAGGTTACAAACTTGCTTGATAATATTGAAATTTGGATTAACCCTTTAGCAAATCCTGATGGTACATATAACGGAGGTGATGATAATGTTTCAAGTGCTAGTCGTTATCTTGCAAATGGAGTTGACCCAAATCGTAATTTTCCATATGTTACAGGGAAACAATCAAAAGATTTATCTAAAGAAACTATTTCAATGATGAATTTTGCAGATAATCACCGTTTTGTGATGTCGGCAAATTCTCATAGCGGTGCAGAAGTAGTAAATTATCCATGGGATTCGTGGGATAGCTCTACAAAAACACATGCTGATGATGATTGGTGGCAATTTGTGTCGTTGGAATATGCTAATCTTGCAATAAGTAACAGCCCCACCGGTTATTTAACCGGTGTGTCAAGCACCGGAATCACAAATGGAGGCGATTGGTATGTTGTTTACGGCAGTCGCCAAGATTATATGAATTACTATAAACATTGTAGAGAAGTTACATTAGAGTTGTCAGATTCAAAGTTGTTATCATCTGATTTACTCCCGAACCATTGGGATTATAATCGTCAGGCAATGCTCGATTATATGCAAGAATGCCTATATGGTATTACTGGTAAGGTTACTGATGTTAATACAGGAAATCCAATTGTTGCAAAAGTTGAGATTGATAATCACGACAAAGACAGTTCTTTTGTTTATTCAAATTCAACTTATGGCAGTTACTACCGACCAATTTATCAAGGAACTTATTCGTTAACTTTCTCTGCCCCTGATTACCAAACCTATCATGTATCGAATGTTTCGGTAGCAAATAAAGACACTACTATATTAAATGTTCAACTCGTTCCTTTAGAAAATCACAGTCCTGAAATATTAGATTCTTTGGGACATTCAGCAGATACTTTATTGTTAACGGTTTTTAAAGATTCGATCACATCTGTAAAAGTAAATGTTAATGATGAAGATGGCGATAATCTTGATGTAAGTTGGGGAACTTCTTTGTTGCAAAATGGTGGGGTTAATATTTATCCATACTGTGATACAAGTTTTGTTTATACCCCTAAATCAGGTTTTGTTGGCGATGACTTATTGAAGATTGTAGTTAGTGACGATGGTTCTCCGGTTTTAAGCGATACTGTTTATTATAAAGTTACTGTTATTGTTAAACCGATAAATCATAATCCTGTAATTATTGATAATGAAGGACATCCTGTTGACTCAATAAATATATTAGTAGCACAAAATACCCCAACATCTGTAAAACTAAATGTTAATGATGAGGATGGCGATAATGTTGATGTGAGTTATGGCGAATCAATCTCAGGTAACGGATGTGTTGATATATCTCCGGCAAACGATACATGTTTTGTTTATACTCCAAATACAGATTATGTTGGAGAAGATTTATTGCAAATTATTGTTAGTGACGACGGCTCTCCTGTTTTAAGTGATACTGTTTATTATATGGTTAATGTTACTTCTAATCAAACAAATCATAAACCTGTTATTCTCGATTCTCTTGGGAACGATGTTGATACTTTATTAATAACTGTTTGTCAAGATTCCAGTATATCTGTAAAGGTAAATGTAAACGATGAAGATGGCGATAATCTTGATGTAAATCAAGGCGTTTCTTTGCTTCAAAATGGTGGGGTTAATATTTATCCATACAATGACACAAGTTTTGTTTATACTCCAAAAGTTGATTTTGTAGGCGATGATTTATTGCAAATTGTTGTTAGTGACGACGGCTCTCCTGTTTTGACCGATACTGTTTATTATAAAGTTAGTGTTATTCAAAATTTAATAAATCACAATCCGGTTATTCTCGATTCTGAAGGGCATCCTGTTGATACTTTAATAATTTCTG
>QMPG01000127.1 GCA_003648455.1 Bacteroidota bacterium | reverse complement strand
CTCCTCTCCCCACTTCTTTATATTGCAATTACAAGCGGGAATAGCTCAGTTGATAGAGCATCAGCCTTCCAAGCTGAGGGTCGCGAGTTTGAGTCTCGTTTCCCGCTCTTTTTTTGGCCGATGTAGCTCAGGGGTAGAGCGTTTCCTTGGTAAGGAAGAGGTCATGGGTTCAATTCCCATCATTGGCTCGAATAAAAAAATACATTATATAAAAAAATACATTATATTTGTAAATAAATTCTTTTTTTCTGTATAAATTAATAAATATTTGAAATTATGGCTAAAGAACATTACGATAGGTCCAAGCCTCATGTTAATATTGGAACAATAGGTCATGTTGACCATGGAAAAACTACTTTAACTTCTGCAATTACTCAAGTTTTAGCAAAAAAAGGTTTATGTCAAATTAAATCTTTTGATTCAATTGATAATGCACCTGAAGAAAAAGAAAGAGGTATTACTATTAATACTGCTCACGTAGAGTATGAAACTGAAAAACGTCACTATGCACACGTTGACTGTCCTGGTCACGCCGACTATGTTAAAAACATGGTTACCGGTGCTGCCCAAATGGACGGTGCTATTCTTGTAGTTGCTGCTACTGACGGTCCTATGCCTCAAACTAGAGAACACATCCTTTTAGCTCGTCAGGTAAACGTACCTAAAATTGTTGTTTTCTTAAACAAAGTTGATATGGTTGACGATGCTGAACTTCTTGAATTAGTAGAGATGGAAGTACGTGAATTATTAGACTTCTATGAGTTTGACGGAGATAACACTCCTGTTATTCTTGGTTCTGCTCTTGGTGGACTAAACGGAGAAGCTAAATGGGAAGAAAAAATTATGGAATTAATGGATGCTGTTGATACATGGATTCCATTACCTCCACGTGATGTTGATAAGCCTTTCTTAATGCCTGTTGAAGATGTATTCTCAATTACAGGTCGTGGTACAGTTGCTACTGGTAGAATTGAAGCTGGTATTGTACATACAGGAGATGCTGTTGAACTTATTGGTTTAGGCGCTGAGCATAAGAAAACTGTTGTTACCGGTGTTGAAATGTTTAGAAAAATATTAGACGAAGGTCAAGCTGGTGATAATGTTGGTTTATTATTAAGAGGTATCAATAAAGATGAAGTAAAACGTGGTATGATTATTGCTCACCAAGGAGTTATTACACCACATACTAAATTTAAAGCTGAGGTTTATGTTTTGAAGAAAGAAGAAGGTGGTCGTCACACTCCTTTCCACAATAACTATCGTCCTCAATTCTATATTAGAACTTTAGATGTAACTGGTGAGATTAAATTACCAGAAGGAACAGAAATGGTTATGCCTGGTGATAATGTTTCAATTGAAGTTGACTTAATTACTCCTGTTGCTTTAGATATGGGATTACGTTTTGCAATTCGTGAAGGTGGTAGAACAGTTGGTGCAGGACAGGTAACAGGTATTATTGAATAATAATTGTAATCAATATAAAAATAAAGGGGTATTTTATTAAAATACCTCTTATTTTACGGGTGTAGCTCAGCTTGGTAGAGCAGTGGTCTCCAAAACCAAAGGTCGGGAGTTCGATTCTCTCTACCCGTGCTAAGTATAGAATAATGAAAAAAATAAAATTATATTTTAAAGACGTTTATAACGAATTAATACATAAGGTTTCTTGGCCTACATGGCCAGATCTACAAAACAGCTCAATTGTCGTAATGATTGCTTCCTTAATTATTGCAGTTGTGATTTACTTAATGGATTTAAGCTTTAGTAGCATAATGTCTTTTATATACGGAATATTTTATTAATATTTTGCTAAAAATTTTTAGTAATGGAAAAAAAATGGTACGTAGTAAAAGCTATTAGTGGTAAAGAAAAAAAAGTTAAGGAGTTTATCGAAAGTGAAATATTATCAAATAATTTACAAGATTATGTTTCACAGGTGTTAATCCCTACTGAAAAAATTTATCAAATAAGAAATGGTAAAAAAATAAGTAAGGAGAGAAGTTTTTTCCCTGGTTATATTTTAATTGAAGCAGCCTTGGTTGGAGAAGTTACTCATGTTATTAAAAAAGTATCTAATGTTTTAGGATTTTTAGGTACAAAACAAGGAGTGCCAGTTCCCCTAAGAGATGAAGAGGTTAAAAGAATACTAGGAAAAGTAGATGAACTTGCCGAAAGTGATGAGGAAATTAACATTCCATTCATAGTAGGCGAATCCGTTAAGGTTGTTGATGGACCTTTTAACGGTTTTAATGGAATAATTGAAGAAGTTAACGAAGAAAAGAAAAAACTTAAAGTAATTGTTAAAATCTTTGGTCGTAGAACTCCATTAGAACTTAGTTTTATGCAAGTTGTAAAAGATTAATTAATTTAAATTGTATATTAATTATCATGGCTAAAGCAGTTTCAGGAATAATTAAATTACAGATTAGAGGAGGAGCAGCAAACCCTTCACCACCAGTAGGCCCAGCCTTAGGTGCAAAAGGCGTTAATATAATGGAGTTCTGCAAGCAATTTAATGCTAGAACTCAAAATAGTGCAGGTAAAGTATTACCTGTTATTATTACAGTATATGCTGATAAATCCTTTGATTTTGTAGTTAAAAAACCACCCGTTGCGGTGCAAGTGTTAGAAGCAGCAAAACTTAAATCAGGTTCTGCTGAATCAAATAGAGTTAAAGTAGGAGCAATAACTTGGGAACAGGTAGCTCAAATAGCAGACGAAAAAATGGCTGACTTAAATGCTTTTACTCAAAAATCAGCTATGAAAATGGTTGCAGGCACAGCTAGGAGTATGGGTGTTACTATTAAAGGAGAATCTCCATTTAATGAATAATTAATACTTCAAAAAAATGACTAAACTTACAAAAAATCAAAAGTTAGCTTTTGAGAAGATTGGAGATAAGGAGCAATTAAGTATATTAGATGCTGCAAAATTAGTAAAAGAAATTACTAAAACTAAATTTGATGCATCTGTAGATATTGATGTTCGATTAGGTGTTGATCCAAGAAAAGCTAATCAAATGGTTCGTGGTGTGGTTTCACTACCTCACGGAACAGGTAAAGATATCAGAGTTTTAGTTTTATGTTCTTCTGCAAAAGAAGAAGAAGCTAAAGCGGCAGGAGCCGATTTTGTCGGATTAGATGAATATATAGACAAAATTAAAGGAGGATGGACTGATGTTGATGTTATTATTACTTCGCCTGATGTTATGGCTAAAGTAGGTCAACTTGGTAGAGTATTAGGCCCTCGCGGTTTAATGCCAAATCCTAAAAGCGGTACAGTTACAATGGAAATTGGTAAAGCAGTAAAAGAAGTTAAACAAGGTAAAATCGATTTTAAAGTTGATAAATTCGGTATTATCCATTCTTCTATTGGCAAAGTTTCTTTTGAAGCTGAAAAAATTGTAGATAATGCAAGAGAATTGTTAAATACTCTTATGAAATTAAAACCAGTAGCTGCTAAGGGAACATATGTAAAAAGCATTTATTTATCTAGCACTATGAGCCCTGGTTTGCAAGTAGAAGTTAAATCAATTGTTGAATAATTTTTAACTTAATTTAAAATTATGAGATTAGAAGAAAAAAATATAATAATTGATAACTTAACTAAAAAAATTAATGAAGCAAATCATTTCTATTTAGCTGATGTTTCTGGTTTAAATGCATTAGATACAAGCACACTACGAAGAAAATGTTTTGAAAAAGATATTAATTTAGTAGTAGTTAAGAATACTCTATTAAAGAAAGCATTAGAAAAATCTGATGTTGAATTCGATCCTTTGTATGATGTTTTAGTTGGTAATACTTCAATTATTTTTTCAGAAACAGGCAATGTTCCTGCTAAAGTAATTAAGGAATTTAGAAAAAAGAATAAAAAACCAATAATAAAAGCTGCTTATGTTGAAGAAAGCTTTTATTTCGGTGATGACCAATTAGAAACATTAGCAAACATAAAATCTAAAGACGAGCTTATTGGAGATATCGTCTTATTATTACAATCTCCTCTAAAAAATGTTATGTCTTCATTAAATTCCGGAGGCAATATATTGACTGGTGTACTTAAAACACTAGCTGAAAAAAAATAAAAAAATAAATATTTAATTTAAATTTTAGCAAAAAATGGCAGATTTAAAAGCGTTAGCAGAACAATTAGTTAACTTAACAGTAAAAGAAGTTAATGAATTAGCAGACATATTAAAAGAAGAATATGGAATCGAACCAGCTGCTGCTGCTGTTGTAGCAGGACCAGCCGCCGGAGGTGATGAAGGTGGTGTAGAAGAAAAAACTGAATTTGATGTAGTATTAAAATCACCAGGCGGAGCTAAATTACAAATTGTAAAATTAGTTAAAGAATTAACTGGTTTAGGTTTGAAAGAGGCTAAAGCACTTGTTGATTCAGCACCAAAAGAAGTTAAAGAAGGAGTATCAAAAGAAGAAGCAGAATCTTTAAAAGCTAAATTAGAAGAAGCAGGAGCTGAAGTTGAACTTAAATAAGATATTCTTATACATATAGTCTTTTAAGGTTTAGAGCAATACGAATTGCTCTAAGCCTTTTTGTTGTTTTTCTAAAGTTCAATTTTTTATTTTTATTATGTCTTCTAACAAATTAAGTAGCAGAATTAGTTTCGCTAATATAAAAAATCAATTAGATTATCCTGATTTTTTAGAAATACAATTGAAATCTTTTAGAGAATTTTTTCAATTAAATTCAACTCAAGAGCAAAGAAAAAAAGAAACCTTACACAAGGTTTTTACCGATAATTTCCCTATTACTGATACTCGTAATAATTTTGTTCTTGAATTTTTAGATTTCCACATTGAACCACCGCGATATTCATTAAATGAATGCATAAACAGAGGTTTAACCTATAGTGTACCATTAAAAGCAAAATTAAAGCTTTACTGTACCGATCCTGAACACGAGGATTTCGATACAGTCGTTCAAGATGTATATCTTGGAATGATACCTAATATGACAAAAAAAGGTACTTTTGTTATTAATGGCGCCGAAAGAGTTATTGTTTCGCAACTTCATCGTTCGCCGGGAGTGTTCTTTGGACAAAGTGTCCATGCAAATGGAACAAAATTATATTCGGCACGTGTAATACCTTTTAAGGGGTCATGGATTGAGTTTTCTACTGACATTAACAATGTTATGTATGCATACATCGATCGAAAAAAGAAATTACCCGTTACAACATTACTTCGTGCTATTGGTTTTGAAAGTGATAAGGATATACTTGAAATTTTTAACCTTGCCGATGAAGTTAAAGTTTCAAAAACAGGTCTAAAAAAATTAGTAGGACGAAAACTTGCCGCACGTGTCCTTAAATCGTGGGTTGAAGATTTTGTTGATGAAGATACTGGTGAAGTAGTTTCAATAGAACGTAACGAAGTAATTATTGATCGTGAAACAGTTCTTGAAAATGAACATATTGATCAAATAATTGATTCTGGTTCTAAAACAATCCTTTTACATAAGGAAGGTTTAAATGTAAACGATTTCGCAATTATATATAATACCCTACATAAAGATCCTTGTAACTCTGAAAAAGAAGCAATTTATCATATCTATCGTCAATTAAGAAATTCTGAACCACCAGATGATTCTACAGCAAGAGACGTTATTGATAAATTATTTTTCTCTGAAAGTCGCTATGATCTTGGAGAAGTAGGTAGATTTAGAATAAATAAAAAACTTGGATTAAGTACTGATATAGATATTAAAGTACTTACCAAGGAAGATATTATTAAAATTATTAAATATCTTATTCAGCTTATTAATTCTAAAGCTGATGTTGATGATATTGACCACCTTAGCAATAGAAGAGTACGTACAGTAGGTGAACAATTAAATAATCATTTTGGAGTAGGTCTTGCAAGAATGGCCCGCACAATTAGAGAGCGAATGAATGTTCGTGATAACGAGGTATTTACTCCTGTAGATTTGATTAATTCAAAAACTCTTTCTTCTGTAATTAACTCATTTTTTGGTACAAATGCATTATCTCAGTTCTTAGACCAAACAAATCCATTGGCTGAGATGACACACAAAAGAAGAATGTCTGCATTAGGTCCAGGTGGTTTGTCAAGAGAAAGAGCTGGTTTCGAAGTTCGTGACGTTCATTATAGTCATTACGGTCGTTTGTGCCCTATTGAAACTCCTGAGGGACCAAATATTGGATTGATTTCTTCATTATGTGTTTATGCAAAAATAAATAATCTTGGCTTCATTGAAACTCCTTATAGAGATGTTGAAGGAGGAAAAGTTGATTTGAACAGCGAAAACGTTATATATTTAAGTGCAGAAGAAGAAGAGCGTAAAGTAATTGCACAAGCAAATGCATCTATAGACGAAGAAGGTAATTTTCTTAATTCAAAAGTTAAATCAAGATATGATGGAGATTTTCCTGTAATTGAGCCTGAGAAAATTAATCTTATGGATGTTGCACCTAACCAAATTACTTCAATTGCTGCTTCCTTAATTCCATTCCTTGAGCATGATGATGCAAACCGTGCTTTGATGGGGTCAAATATGATGCGTCAGGCAGTTCCAATTATGCAGCCTCAAGCACCAATTGTAGGTACGGGTATTGAAGGTAAAGTAGCCATAGATTCAAGAAATGTAATTTTAGCAGAAGGTGAAGGAGTTGTTGAGTTTGTTGATGCTAACGAGATTGTTATTCACTATTCAAGAACTGACGAAGAGAATTTTGTTAGTTTTGACAGTGAAATAGTACACTATAAAATTCCTAAATTTAAAAAGACAAATCAAAATACATGCCTAAGTCTTAAACCGATTGTAAAATTAGGAGAAAAAGTACATAAAGGGAAAGTTTTAACTGAAGGTTACGCTACCGAAGGCGGTGAATTAGCATTAGGACGTAATCTAAAAGTTGCCTTTATGCCTTGGAAAGGTTATAATTTTGAGGATGCAATAGTAATATCTGAGAGAGTTGTTCGTGAAGATTTATTTACATCAATTCATATTGATGAATACTCTCTTGAAGTTAGAGATACCAAACGAGGTATTGAAGAATTAACTTCAGACATTCCTAATATTAGTGAAGAAGCTACAAAAGATTTGGATGAAAATGGTATTATTAGAGTTGGTGCCGAAGTTAAACCAGGAGATATTCTTATTGGTAAAATTACTCCAAAAGGAGAAACAGACCCTTCTCCTGAAGAGAAATTATTAAGAGCAATTTTTGGAGATAAAGCAGGTGATGTTAAAGATGCTTCTTTAAAAGCCTCTCCTTCTCTAAATGGTGTTGTTATAGGAAAAGAATTATTCTCTCGTTCATTAAAAGATAGAAGAAGCAAAGCAACTGAGAAACCTATTATTGATAAAATAAATGAAGAATTGTCACAAAAATTAGAAGAGCTAAAAGCCAGATTAATTGACAAAATATTTATTTTGGTTAGTGGTAGAACTTCTCAAGGTGTTAAAGATTTCTTAGGAACAAGCATTATCCCAAAAGGAACAAAATTCTCTCAAAAATTATTGCAAGATATCGATTTCATAAATGTTAATCCAAATAGATGGACAACTGACAAATCTAAGAATGAGACAATCAAATTATTATTGTTGAATTATATTAAGAAATATAAAGAAATCGAGGGTGAATATAAAAGAAAAATTTTCAATTTAACAATTGGAGACGAATTACCACGAGGAATTGTTCAACTTGCAAAAGTTTATATTGCCAAAAAACGTAAACTTAAAGTTGGTGATAAAATGGCTGGTCGTCATGGTAACAAAGGTATTGTGTCAAAAATTGTTAGAGCAGAAGATATGCCATTCCTTGAAGATGGAACACCGGTTGACATTGTTCTTAATCCTCTTGGAGTACCATCTCGAATGAATTTAGGACAAATCTATGAAACAGTATTAGGTTGGGCCGGTCAGGTTTTAGGATTGAAATTTGCAACTCCAATTTTTGACGGAGCTTCTTTAGATGAAATAAATAAATATACAGAAGAAGCCAATATTCCAATGTATGGAAAAACTCAATTGTTTGATGGTGGAACTGGTGAAAAATTTGATCAGAAAGCTACTGTAGGAGTTATTTATATGCTTAAACTTGGACATATGGTTGACGACAAAATGCATGCTCGTTCAATTGGTCCTTATTCATTAATAACACAGCAACCATTAGGAGGTAAAGCTCAGTTTGGTGGACAGCGTTTTGGTGAAATGGAGGTTTGGGCTCTTGAAGCATTTGGAGCATCTAACATTCTTCAGGAAATCCTTACTATTAAATCCGATGATGTTAATGGTAG
>QMPG01000126.1 GCA_003648455.1 Bacteroidota bacterium | reverse complement strand
TTTTTTGACTATACTTTAAACTAATATATCTCTGTATCTTTTTCGTGTGAAAATATCAATCCAATATACTACTTGAAATGTTAGGTAATATAATTTATCTTGTTCTTTAATTTGATAACCGGTTGACATATTTTTCTTGCGGTTTCTTTTTATTTACAATAATAGTTAAAAAATATCACATTAGAAAAGCGAAGTTGCAAACTTCGCTTAGCACTCGTATTTTATTTTATTCTACGCTTAGCTGGGGCTTCGCTAAACAATAACGACTATTTTTATTTTCGGCGAAGTTGTAAACTTCACCGAGCGAGGTTTTTTTCCAGACCTTAAGGTTTTTAAAACCTTAAGGTCTAAGCTAATATTTAATTTCAAATGTAATAAATTTTTTACAAATCACTGTAATATGAAACTGCTTTTATACCAGAAGATGCAATCGTGCGGTAGCGTGGGTTTCTCGGTTTGTTTATTTTGATGTTTTCTTAAACCTTAATATTAAATAATTATTTAAAAATTTTAACATACCATTCCCCTTTTGAATTTTTACGGTATACTTTTATTGTTTCTGTTCCAGATTTTTTTAAAATAGAATCTCCTATTTGGATATAGGGTTTTACTTTAGATTCGTCAATATCAATAGAAATCAATTTATTATTTATTTTAATATCTGGCAAATCTCTCTTTCCTTCAATATAATGTATTTCTGTTATTATACCTTTATAACTTTTTTTTATGAAATCTTGCTTTCCTTGATAGCTCAAATAAAAATGGTACACAAAAAATATTATAAAGGAAATAATTACAATTATAATCACATATTTTTTAATTTTATTCATAAGTGTCATATTTTACCACCAACCATATATAGTTCTACCCCCGCTAAGCGTAGATTTTATCTACGCTTTTTATTTACAATAATAGTTAAAAATTATCATATTAGAAAAGCGAAGTTACAAACTTCGCTTAGCACTCGTAATATTTTTGTTTTATTTTATTTTAAGCGAGGTTCAACTGTTTTTTCTTTTTTAATAGTTTTATAAGTTTTTTTATCAGATTCTACTATAATAGTTGTTTTTTTCTTTTTTGAATATTGATATGTCTTTTGAATAATGTGTTCCTCGCTAGGCGAAGTCACTGACTTCGTCGAGCAAGGGTAAATCAATAAAATTATAATTCCTTTATTTGCTATTCAAAATATCTCATGCTCTCAAAAAGGTCGGAAAGATTTAATGAAGCAACACCAGAGCGTGTATCAGACATAGCATAAGGGATTACTAATTTTCCTTTATGAATAATTGCTCCACATGAATAAACTACATTTGGAACATATCCGTCTCTCTCATTTTCAAGAGGGATTAATAAAGGTTCTTCAAGCACGCCAACAATTTTAGTTGGGTCAGCTATATCCAATAAAACAGCTCCGAGACAATATGTTCGAACAGGACCAACGCCGTGAGTTAACAGTAGCCATCCTTTTTCTGTTTTTAATGGTGATCCGCTGTTGCCGACTTGAAAAAATTCCCAATAATAACATGGAGGCTTAATAAAAATCGGGGTTTCCCAATTGCGTATATTATCTGAAAACATTATGTAAATATTTTCATTATCGTTACGGGAAATCACTGCATATTTACCATTAATTTTTTCAGGGAATAATGCCATTCCTTTTCCTTGCGAGCCGGAACCTAATAGCGTAGATATTTTAAAATGACAAAAATCTTTAGTTTCAATGAGTTGGGGTAATGCGGTCTTTCCGTTATAAGCCGTGTAAGTTGCATAGTAAGTCGTTGTTTTGTCGTCATTTTTAAAAAGTACAAAACGGGCATCTTCTAAGCCTTTAGTCTCGCTTTTCGATACAGGGAAAATTACTCTGCCTGATAAACTTAAATCGCTTTTAAATTTTATCTCATAATTTGAATTAGCCAACCATAATAATGTCTCAATAACTTTTCGGCATTCATCAGATCTTTCTTCGGGATGTTTTTTTGCATATTTTTTTATGCTCTCAGTCAGTTCTTTATAAGTGAAGTCGTCTAATAAATCATCAAGAATTTTGTAAACAATATCGCATTTATTTAGTTCTTTTAATTTTATAATAAAATCGTTTTTATTATAAGTAGAGTTTAATACCCGTTCTTCTATCTCAACAAGGGCGCTGTTTGTGTCAATACTCAGTTCGCCATTTTCTTTAATAATACCTTTTCGAAATACTATTGACGAAATGTGTCCTTCGCCCACGGCACGAAAACTTAAAACTACTCTTAATCTGCCTTTTTTTAATATGCTTTGGTCGGGATGTTTTACTATTGATGGGTTGAATAAGGCAGCAGCTTCAATTGAGTATTCCATAGAGAAATAGGAACCAATCAATAATTTTTTTTCAAGCGATAAATCGGCTTCAAAGTCAATCTTATTGAGAATTTTGTCAAAATTATTTTTAAATATTCGTTTTATATCTCTATGTCTGTTTGAGAAATTATTAATAACTTGTGATAAATATTTGTTAGCGTCATCATCAGACAAGAGATTAATTCTGTCAAAAATGCGAATTATTCTTTCTTTATCATTAGGATAAAAAAAGCGTGTAACGACCCTTCGACTATCAGGCGAAAAATTTATTGGCTGACGATTTACTTTTATTGTACTATGACTATATTCCATTGTCTACAAATATTTCACAAACACAAACCCAAAAAAATAACTCTTGTGAATATAATACAAAAATCAATCTTTTGCAAAACTTTTACAGCAGTTGGGCTTATATTTACATGAATTTTTTACATTTGTAATGTAATAAAGAAACACATAAATTATGATGAAGAAAACGACAACAAGAGTATTAATAATCGCATTTTTTATTCTTTTAATTTTTGTTTATTTTTATTTTAAACAACAAGACACAAAAATATATTCAACTATAAATGCTGTGCCAATAAGCAGTTCGTTAATTATCGAAAGCAATGACTTTGAGGGCTTGCTTAACGAAATAAATAACGAGAATATTATAATGACCGAAACAGCAAAAATTCCGGCTATAAAAAAAGTTAGAAATTCGGCATTGTTTTTAGACTCGATTTTTGATAGAAACTCCGAAATTTTAAAATTATTTAAAGAAAAGCAGATAATTATTTCTTCACACATTCTTGGTACTAATTCAGTTGAGTTTTTATACCTGCTTGGTTTAAAAAATTCTTTTGAAGGTAAGAATGCAATAAAAACAATGAAAAATATTTTGCAAAACAAAGCTGTTATTTCCGAAAGAGAATATAATAGTACACGCATTTTTATAGCAAAATTGAATAAGAATAAAACAAATGAATGTGTTTATTTTTCTTACAAAGGAGGAGTTTTTATTTTGAGTTTCTCTCAGATATTGGTCGAAAATGCTATAAGACAAATTGATGCTAAATACTCATTGACAAAATTTTCTGATTTTAGGAGAATCTCGAAAACAGCAGGCAAAAATGTTAAAGCAAATATTTATATTAACTATAAAACTTTTCCTAAATTAGTTTCTCTTTTCGTAAACAATAAATATAAAAATAAGATAAGCTCATTTACCAATTTTGCCAATTGGTCTGAGTTAGATGCAAATTTTAAAAAGAAATCTATTTTGTTAAATGGTTTTACATACACTAACGATTCAATAAATAATTATCTCAATATTTTTTTAAGACAAAAATCGCAGACTATTGAAACGACTTCTATTTTCCCGGAAAACACTTCAAGTTTTATTAATGTGGGCATTAGTGATATTAATTTGTTTTTTAACGATTATAAAAAATATCTCGATAAAAATCAGGATTTGTATTCATACGAAAAAAAAATTAAGCAAATTAACGATGCATATAAGATTGACTTGCAAAATATATTTACTTCGTTTTTCGATAATGAGATTGCTGTTGTTTATACCGATAATGTTGATTTAAACAATAATGTTTTTTTTGTAGTTAAAACAAAAAGCAAAAGTAAGGCTAAGGAAGAATTGTTTAAAATTTTAACAAGATACTCACAAAAGAAAAATATTTCAGTATCTGATTTAACCTTTAATTATAAAATTGATGACGAGAAATCATATAAAATATATGAAACTCCTGTGAAAAATTTGCCCGAAAAACTTTTTGGAAATATTTTTTCATCATCTCAAGCAGGCTATTTTACCTTTATCGATAATTTTTTGATTTTTGGAAATTCTGTCAATGCTTTAAAAAAATACATTTATTCAATTGTGCTAAATAAAACAATTAATAATGATTCTAATTACAATCAGTTTGAAGATTTTTTATCATCAAAATCAAATTTTTATTTTTATACAAACATCTCACGCTCAGTGCCATTATATAATAAGTATGTAAATAACAATCTTAAAAAATCGTTACAAAAAAATTTAAACACAATACAAAAATTTTATGCATTGGGTATTCAATCAAGCTCAAGCAGTAATATGATATATAATAATGTATTTTTAAAGTATAGTCCGGTTTTGAAAAAAGCAGCCAACACCATTTGGGAAAGCCGATTAGACACAATAATAGATTTTAAACCAAAAATAGTTGTCAATCACAGAACAAACGCAAAAGAAATTTTTGTTCAGGATTTGAAAAATACTATTTATTTAATAAACAGCTCGGGCAGAATTTTGTGGAAACAAAATATTAATGAAAAAATTATAAGTGACGTTTATCAAATTGATTTTTACAAGAACAATAAACTTCAATACCTTTTTAACACTAAAAATCATTTGTTTATTATTGATCGAAATGGAAATAATGTTGAGCACTATCCTATTAAATTAAAGTCACCGGCAACCAATCCGCTTGCCTTGTTTGACTATAATAAAAATAAAGATTATAGAATATTTATAGCATGTGAGAATAAAAAAGTGTATGTATATAACAAAGAAGGAAAAACGCTAAAAGGTTGGAAGTTTGATAAAACAGAAAATATTGTGAATTCAAAAATTCAGCATTATCTTATTAAAGGTAAAGATTATATTGTTTTTGCTGACACACATAAAATTTATATCCTCGACAGAAAAGGAAACGAAAGGGTAAAGGTCTCGCATAATTTTTCAAAATCAATTAACAATAATTTTGTTTATGATTTTCGTAAAAATGCTTTGGTAACAACAGACAATAATGGGAAAGTATATTTCATAAATTTTAAAGGGAAAGTAGAAAGCAAAAATTTTATTCAATGCACAAACAATCATTTTTTTGATTATAAAGATGTTGATGGAGATAATAAAAAAGATTTTATTTTTATCGACAATAATAAACTTAAAGTGATTAATCATAAAAATAAAATTGTATTCACACATACTTTTAAAAACAACATTACAAAGAAATCTGTCTTTTTCTTATTTGATAAAAATAAAAAAGGTATTGGCTGTGTTGATTCAAAAAGTAATAAAATATTCTTGTTCGATAAAAATGGAGAGATGTTTAATGGATTTCCATTAGAAGGAATGACCTTGTTCAGCATCTGTAATCTGAATAATACGAAAGGAAAATATAATCTTATTGTTGGAAATAAAGAATGTTTCTTATACAACTATTTAGTAAATAATTAATAATTAAACTATGGAAATTACATCGATTATCTCAATAGCAATTGCTCTTTCTTTTGACTCTTTTGCTGTTGCTGCAACTTCTGGTTTTTTAGTTAAAAAGATTAAGATAATTCAGGCATTAAAAATTGCTGTGTTTTTTGCTGTTTTCCAGGGAGCTTTTCCTTTTTTTGGTTGGCTCATAGGAGAGGGTATTCAAAAATTTTTTGCCGATTATTATTATTTGTCTGCAGCAATATTTATAACAATAGGAATAAAATTGGTTTATCAGGGGTTTAAAAGAAATCCCATAAAAACGCCCATAAATCCTTTAAACACAATAGTGCTTATTGGCTTGGCAGTTGCTACAAGTGTGGATGCTTTTATTGTAGGAATAGGTTTCTCTTTTATTAATTTCGAAATATTCTTTTCTATGGCAATAATCGCAATTGTAACATTTGTTTTTTCAATAGCAGGGGTTTATATTGGTAATAAAACACAAAAATTAATTAAGATGAGGTTTGATATTATCGGCGGTATTATTCTAATAATTTTTGGTTTGCGTATTTTGTTCTAATTTGAATTTTTATTAAAATTTATTTTTTATGTCACCATTATTTAGTCATTTGTTAATACCCTACATTATTGCTATGTTTTTAGCAATTAATATGGGTGGGAGCGGAACTGCACCTGCTTTTTCGGCTGCTTACGGAGCTAATATTATTCGCAGGAATTTAATACCGGGTCTCTTTGGCATTATGGTGTTTCTGGGTGCAATTATTGCAGGAAAAGGTACTGCTATAACTATGGGGAAGGGATTGCTCGATCCTGAAATGATGAGCTTCTCTATTGTATCAATAATTTTATTTTCTGTAGCTGTTAGTTTACTTATTGCAAATTTATTTGGAATACCACAATCTACTAGTCAGTCAACTGTTTTGGCGGTTGTAGCACCTGCAACATATTTTCACACACTTAACACAAACAAGCTGTTTTTTGAAATTATTCCAACTTGGTTTGTTTTACCAATTCTTTCTTTCTTTTTATGTTATTTTATAGGTAAATACATATACAAACCATTGAGAAAAAGAGGTTATACAATTTCAAAAAATATTAATGATAATTATTTTTTAAAAGGGTTAATAATAATTATGTCATTATATGTAGCTTTCTCAATAGGGGCGAATAATGTTGCAAATGCAGCCGGTCCCATTGCAACGATGACTATGAATGAATTAGGGCTTCATTCCAATGAAAATTTTGTATTAATCATGATTTTAGCAACATTAATAGTTGCTCCAAATTTTGGTATTGGGAGTTCAATTTTCGGTCATAAAATCGTTCAAAAAACGGGCAAAGAGATTGTTCTTTTTGGTAGAATTGAAGCTGTAATTATTGCGTTTATTTCTGCAAGTTTATTGTTGGCTGCGTCAGTAATAAAAGGTATACCTACTTCATTGGTTCAGTTAAATGTTGCCGCAATATTAGGAATAGGAGTGGCAAAACTCGGATTTAAAAATATTTTTAGAAAAACCGAAGTAAACAAATTTTTTGCAATGTGGATAATTGCACCGGTCATTTCATTTTCATTATCTTTATTATTAACATATTTGGCTGATATATGGGGCTTTTTGTAAAAGTATAATTAGTCATTGATTAGAAAAGCCGCTAAGATACTGTATATGACTATTAATAATATAAATAACAAAAAAACTAAATAACCATGAAATACAAAAACATTAAATTCGGATTTTTTATTATTGCATTAAGCTTTTTTACTTTTTCAAATGTTTTTTCTCAAAATAACGAGAGAGAAATTTTAATTGAAACTAATTTTGGCAATATTAAGCTAAAATTATATAACGAAACACCAAAGCACAGAGACAATTTTTTAAGGTTGGTGTCTGAAAATTATTTCGACAGTTTGCTTTTTCATAGAGTGATTAATAATTTTATGATTCAAGGTGGGGACCCTGATTCTAAAAATGCCCCAAAAGGGAAACTATTAGGAGATGGTGGGCCTGATTATACAATTGCTGCAGAGTTTAATAAAAATCTTTTTCACAAAAAAGGAGTTTTAGCTGCTGCTCGCGAAGGCGATAAGGTTAATCCTGAAAAACGCTCGTCTGCATCACAGTTTTATATTGTGCAAGGACAAGTTTTTACAAATGAGCAACTTGATAAAATGGAAAACGCAATTAATCAAAGACGTAAACAGGAGTTTATTATTAATTATCTTAACAAAAAGGAAAATAAAGCATTAAAAAACAAATTAGATTCTTTGCAGAAGAATAAAAAAACAAACGAAATAGAGTCAATTATTCTTAAAATTGAAAAAGATACTCAGGAAGAATTTAATAAAAATTATAAGTTAACTTATACCACTGAGCAGAGAAAAATATATAAATCAATTGGAGGCACACCACATCTTGACGGTTCTTATACTGTGTTTGGGGAAGTGGTTGAAGGCCTTGATGTTGTTGATAAAATTGCAACCGTAAAAACGGATAAAAACAATCGTCCTTTAAAAGATGTTGTTATGAAAATAAAAATTATTAAATAAAAATTATTTTAATAAATGTTTGATAGCTTCCTTGTTTTATATTTATGTAAACAAGGAGGTTTTAGATAGTTAACCCGAAAAATTCATAATTTTTCTACGCTTAAGAATTACCAACAAATTTGGTGTTTTTAAAACCCCAAATTTGGGTACTTCTAATGCGGGGTTTCCCGCTTTACTTCCCACTATCCATC
>QMPG01000125.1 GCA_003648455.1 Bacteroidota bacterium | reverse complement strand
TGGATATAGAATAGATTTATTAGTTGAAGAAAAAGTAGTAATTGAAATAAAAACAGTGGAAACACTTAATGATGTTCATACTGCACAAGTACTTACTTATTTAAAGTTGGGAAACTATAAACTTGGCTTACTTTTAAATTTTCATGTAACAGTACTTAAGAATGGTATTAAAAGATTGATAAATTAATATCCTGCACCTCAAAATAAAATTTAGCCCGGATGTTATATATGTGAATAAAAAATAATTCTGTTTTAATGATGATTGTTTATTAGCATTTATTGAAAATTAAATATAGTTGTTGTTAATAATCTAATTTTGTATTTTTAATTTTTATTAAATCAACAAGAAAGGAGAAAATAATGCGTAAACAAAATGTAATTCCAAGTTTGTCATTTTTTATTTTAATAACGCCCGGAATCTGGTATTCTGCTGCAAATGCCGATAAAATTGGCTCTAAAGCTACCTTCATAATAATATTGATTTCAGTAATTATAGCAATTTTGTTTTCAATTTCAATAAAAATTGCAGACCAATGGGATAGAGTAGTAGTTCTGCGACTTGGTAAATATATAGGTTTAAGAGGTCCCGGTTTGTTTTTCATTATTCCAATTATTGACAGTGTCGCATATTGGATTGATTTAAGGGTTATTACGACTTCATTTAGTGCAGAAAAAACTTTAACGAAAGATACTGTTCCTGTCGATGTAGAAGCAGTATTGTTTTGGAAAGTTATTGATCCCGTAAAAGCATCGCTTGAAGTTGAAGATTATAAACAAGCTATATCATGGGCTTCACAAACTGCCTTGCGTGAAGTTATAGGAAAATCATTATTATCTGATATGCTTGAAGGACGACAAAAAATAGATGATGAACTACAAGGTATTATTGATAAAAGGACAGAACAATGGGGAATAAATGTTTTTTCGGTAGAAATAAAAGATGTTTTAATTCCTGACGGATTACAAAATGCAATGTCGATGCAAGCACAGGCAGAGCGCGAGCGTCAGGCAAGGGTTATCTTAGGAGAATCCGAATTCCAAATTGCTCAGAGTTTTGAGAGTGCAGCAAAAACATATCAAAACAATGAAACAGCATTGCATCTTAGGGCTATGAATATGTTATATGAGGGATTGAAAGAAAAATCTACCTTTGTTATAGTTCCTGCATCTGTGCTTGATACTATGGCTCTTGGTAAATCTTCAGATTTGAGCAATTTGTCCGAAAACATTAAAACTATTGTTGATGATATTAAGAGTGATAGTAAATAAGATATTTGTTTAACAAAAAAGGATTGACAAATTTGTCAATCCTTTTTTTTAAAATACTTTAAATTTAGTTAGTATCTCCTTTAGTGTTATCTAAATATGTTATATTTAATAAAAGCGGTGTTGATCTATCATCAATATATAATCCGTAAGCAGCAGAATGTGAGATTGTTGAGTTTGAGATAGTAACATTAGTCAGTGAATTGTTAAAAGTTACATTACCTGAATAAGAATTATAACCACCGGCATAAGATATTTCACAAAAATCTAAAATAGTTCCGCTCATTGTACCGTCTTCAAAGAAGATTCCGTCCCAATCGCCTTTGCTTGGACTAGGTGCTCCGGAAGTAAATATAATAGGCTCCGAGGCTGTCCCTTGTGCTTTAATACTTCCGTATGAATTAGAAGAATATCCAACTTCAATTTGAGATCCTTGAGTGAAATTAATTTGTGTTCCTTGTTCAATATTTAGTGTTGTCCCACTTGTAGATTCAATATTAAGCGTCCCATCAATATAATAGGGTTTATTTAACTTATTCCATGTAACAGAACCTGATTGTTCCAAATTATCACCATGAATTCTTGGACCTAAAGTTGTACTGAAAATATTATTTGCACCAATTGTGTTTGCCCAATTACCATAAATAGTTATAGGATAAGAAGCACAATCTTCAAAAGTGTTATAATCAAAACTTCCAAAATAAGATTTGTCATCGCAAGAAATTCCATAGGTCTCACTATGTCTAACAATACAATGATTAAAATTTATATTGGCGTTGGCTAAATTAATTATTCCGGTATAGGCATTATATCCACCACCATATTCAAATACACAATTAGTAAATGATGTACTTGAAGATGTTCCACTTTCAAGAAAAATTGCATCCCAGTCACCAGCTGTTTTCTCAGGAGAGGCTGACGTAAAAGTGATAGGCTCAGAGCTTGTGCCATTTGCAATTAATGTTCCATAAGTATTTGAGCTATATCCAACTTCAATTTGACTGCCTTTTGTAAAAGATATGGTAGTACCTGCTTCAATATTTAGTTTTGCTCCTGATGTGTTTTGAATAGAAACAGTTCCATCAATAACATAAGGAACCGATTGTTTTAACCATGTCTCATCGACTTTATTAAATGTTCCTCCTTTAACAAGAATACCTTTAGTTAAAGAACCAGTTACATAAGTATTATCTGTTCCAAGAGTATGTGCTGAATTTGCGTCTAATTTAATCGGGTGATTTGAAATGTCTGAAAAATTATTGTTAGTAAATGAAGTAAAATATGCTTTACTTTCTAAAACAATTCCGTAATTAGCTGAATGCTGAATATCGCAATGATCAATACTTACATGACAGTCATCCATTTGAATCATGCCCGAATAGGCATTGTATCCGCCACCGTAGGATATATTACAATACGACATACTGCTATTTACAGAACCATCGCCAAAATAAATATAATCCCAGTCACCTGCCGATGGATTGTCGGCAATAGAAGTGAACGTAATTGGATTGTCAGATGTCCCGTTTGCAATAAGTGATGAACCGGAAGAACTGTATCCTACATCTAATTCAGAGTTTTCTTTAAATTTGATTACAGCTCCGGGTTCAATGGTTAGTGTAGCTCCCTCAACCGAAATATTCCCGTCAACAATATAAGTATTTGAAGATTCCCATGTTGTATTTACTGTAATGTTCTCTGTTATTGTTTTATCTTCTGTAGCCGGGGTAACATTTAATATGTCTGAGCATGAGCTAAACAATAACAAACCAATTAATGACAATGTTTCGAATTTGAATTTGAATTTTTTCATAGATATGTGTTTAAAATTTTATTAAAAAATGAAGAGAAAATAGTATATAATTTCCCGTAGGAATTCTTTATAAATTAAAATTATTTTTATGATTTATAAATAGGATTTTTTAATTGATTGAATTAACAATAGAAATTAATAACGTTTGCTAAGTCGTTCAATTTTCTTGTTTTCATAAATTATATATTGTTTTTTTATACTGGTATCATTAAAACTATTGAGCCTTTTTTTATGTTATTAATATTTACCAAATGTCGATAGATTAATGATATTAAATTATGTGCATATTACAACTATATAAAATTAAAAAAAAATTTTTTTTAAGCAAACTTTTTTAGCGATTAATTTCTCCCAAATATTTTTCTTTAATCAGTTGTAAATATTCTTGGTTAATACCCTTATTGTATATTCTGATAATATCTTGAACTTTATAATTAGTGTAAAAATAACCAATAGCAGCATCAAACATACTTAGATCCCAATTGTATTTTACTTTTTTAGTGATTACAAGGAATTTATCCCAACTTATTTGTTTCGGCAAAATAAAATATGCATGAGATGGTTCGTTTACATCAAAATACATATTTTTATCTATTTCTTTTAATTGAAACAATTTGTGAATCTTAATAATAGATTGGGCTTTAACCTTTTTCTTTGAAGTTTTTTTAAACTCTATTCCATGTTTAATGTATTCTTCTTGAAGTGGCTTTATAAGTCCGTAATCTTCGAGTCCTAATATTCTAATAACATTAATATTTTTATAATAAATTTTAATTGTGCCCCAGGCAACAGAAAATTTACACTCGAAATTTTCTTGTATTTTTTGTGAACTGCGTATAATTTTTTCAGTTGTATACTTAGTCTTCGTAATTAAATAAATATACAATGGTTTTGCTTCTTTTTGAAAGTAATCATAATAACCGGGATATGGCTTTATTGCTTCGTAAACACAAGAGTTTCTGACAATAGAATCTGTAAGTTTTGATATTTTTTCTTCTTTACATATTAATCCGTAATGTTCAATAATACATGTCATAATCGAAAAATAAAAAATAAAATTAAATTTACGATCATATTATAAAAGTATCAAAAATATAATTGATGTTTTATAAAAAAAATACATTGAGGAAATAATTGTATGATTATTTCATGCTGCAAATTCTTTCATATTCTTCGTTTGTGATGTCATTCACGAAGAATTTTGCAGGATTTGTTGGTTTGTTGTGATAACGAACTTCATAATGAAGATGAGGTCCTGTGGAGATTCCTGTGCTACCAACTGTTCCAATAATTTCACCTCTTTTAACTTTTTGTCCTTTTTTTGCAAAAATTTTGTATAAATGGCCATAAACTGTTTTGTACCCAAATCCATGATCGATGATTATTTCATTCCCATAACCCTTTCTGGATTTTTTTACAAAAACTACTTTGCCGTCACCGGGAGCGTGAATAAAAGAACCAATAGGAGCTGCAAAGTCAATACCATAATGCATTTTTTTTGTTTTAAAAATGGGATGAGAACGCATACCAAAAACAGCTGAAATTCTTCTTAATTGTCTATATGATACCGGTTGTATAGCCGGAACGCACTCAAATCTTTTTTCTTTTCTTTTAATTATTGAAAAAACCTCGTCAAAAGATTTCGATTGAATATAAATTTGATTTAATATCTCGTCAGATTTTTTTGCTGTCTCAATTAAAAGATCGGAATTTTTATAACCTTCTAATTTCTCGTATCGGTTTGTACCACCAAAACCGGCTTGTCTAACTGTAGTTGGTATGGGTTTTATTTCTGAGTAAACTCGGTAGCATTCGTCATCTCGCTTTTGAATAGCTAATAATTGGTTTGAACTCTTATCAAGTTTTTGATTAATGCTTTTAAAATTTTTTATTAGTATGGCATTCCTTTTTTCTAATAAATATTGTTTTGGAGTTTCAATATAATGAGAAAATAATGTTATAGAAATTACAGCAATGATAAGACTAATGCCAAATAAAAAAAGAAAGTTTTTTATTATTTTTTTATTATTTTTTTCAATCTTAGTATATGTAAGTGTTTCTTCGTTAAAAGAGTATTTCATTTGGTTTTTTTTATTTTGTTAAGTTAAATTGCTTTAACTTTATAAGATTTATCAATTAAAATTTCAACAAAAATAACTATTTTTTATTTTATTTTACAAAAACTTATTTTTTTTTTAAAAACATTAATAATGCAATAATAATAATTTTTTATTTTTTAAAAAAGTAATTTTCAAATAATTATACTAATTTAAGTTAAATAATTACTTTAATTGGGAAAATAATTTACATTGCGACAGTTTGTCGGTTTAATTTTGTGATATGTGTCATTTTGACATATAAGGTGTTTTTTTGCATAAAGGCATAAATATTGCTCAAAAATTATTAAATAAAAAAATCTGTAAATCATATAAAAAAAAATATTATGAACTTTAATAATTTTACAATTAAATCTCAAGAAGCTATTGAAGATGCCTTTCAAACGGCTAAAGGTTTAGAGCATCAATCAGTAGAAAATTCACATCTGCTAAAGGGTATTTTAAACATTGCCGAAAGTGTTTCTTCTTTCTTGTTTAACAAGATGGGAGTAGATATCAATAATTTCAAGAATGTACTTCAACATGTGATTGAGTCGTATCCTAAAGTTACTGGAGGAGACCAATTTTTATCAAACGAAGCAAATAAGTCATTACAAAAAGCCTTAGACTATTCAAAAAAATATAAAGACCAGTTTGTTTCAATTGAACATCTCTTATTAGGAATTCTATCTACAGAAGGAGATGCTTCAAAATTAATGAAAGATAGTGGTATAAATGAAAAAGAGCTTAGCTTAGCAATAGAACAACTTCGAAAAGGTTCTCATGTTAATAGTCAAACAGCTGAAGATACTTTTAATTCTTTAAATCGCTTTGCAATAAATTTGAATGAGCGTGCGGCAACAGGGAAATTAGATCCTGTTATTGGTAGAGAAGATGAGATAAGACGTTTGTTGCAAATTTTATCTCGTCGAACAAAAAATAACCCTATCCTTATTGGAGAACCCGGAGTTGGAAAAACGGCAATTGCAGAGGGCTTAGCTCATCGAATTGTAGAAGGAGATGTGCCCGATGATTTAAAATCAAAGCAACTCTATTCTTTGGATATGGGTGCTTTAGTTGCCGGTGCAAAATATAAAGGAGAATTTGAAGAGCGTTTAAAATCTGTTGTGAAAGAGGTGGAAGATTCTGATGGTGAAGTTATTTTATTTATTGATGAGATTCATACTTTAGTAGGAGCAGGTAAGAGCGAAGGCGCTATGGATGCTGCAAATATTTTAAAACCTGCATTGGCTCGTGGCGATTTAAGAGCTGTTGGTGCAACTACACTAAATGAATATCAAAAATATTTTGAAAAAGATAAAGCTCTTGAACGAAGGTTTCAGATTATTATGGTTGATGAACCTGACACATTGAGCTCAATTTCAATATTAAGAGGGTTGAAAGAACGTTATGAGACTTATCATAAGGTTAGAATTAAAGATAATGCAATTGTTTCGGCAGTTGAACTTTCACAACGTTATATTTCCGACAGATTTTTGCCAGACAAAGCTATCGATTTGATCGATGAAGCAGCCGCAAAATTAAGATTGGAAGTTAATTCTGTTCCCGAAGAATTGGATGAGCTTGACCGAGAGATAAAACAATTAGAAATTGAAAAAGAGGCTGTGAAACGCGAAAAAGATAAGAAAGTATTAAATGATTTGGATGAAAAAATTGCAAATCTAAAAGAAACACAGTCGAGTTTAAGAGCAAAATGGAAAACCGAGAAAGCTGTTATCGATAAACTTCAAAAAAATAAAAAAGATATTGAAACATTTAAGCATGAGGCTGATGTTGCTGAACGAGATGGGGATTACGGAAAAGTAGCAGAATTGCGCTATGGAAAGATTAAACATGCACAAAAAAACATTGAAGAACTGAAGTCGAAATTGTCTGATATTCAAGGGAATTCAGCACTAATTAGAGAAGAGGTTTGTGCAAATGATATTGCTGAAGTTGTATCTAAATGGACAGGAATTCCTGTTAGTAAGATGATTCAGAGTGAGCGTGAAAAATTGCTGAATTTAGAAAATGAATTGCATAAACGTGTTGTTGGTCAAGATGAAGCTATTGTTTCCATTGCAAATTCTGTTAGAAGAAGCAGAGCCGGTTTGCAAGATGTAAAACGTCCTATTGGTTCTTTTATATTTTTGGGAACAACAGGCGTTGGAAAAACTGAATTAGCAAAAGCTTTGGCTGAATTTCTTTTCGATGATGAAAATTATATGACACGTATTGATATGTCTGAATATCAAGAACGTCATTCTGTTTCACGTTTAATTGGAGCACCTCCGGGATATGTCGGTTATGATGAAGGTGGACAGTTAACCGAGGCTGTTCGTCGTAAACCCTATTCTGTTATTTTGTTAGACGAGATTGAGAAAGCACATCCTGATGTTTTTAATATTCTTTTGCAGGTTCTTGATGAGGGGCGTTTAACAGATAATAAAGGACGTACTGTTAATTTTAGAAACACGATAATTATTATGACTTCAAATATTGGGGCTCATTATATTCAAAATAATATTGAAAAAATTAATGATAATAATAAAAAAGAAATTCTTGAGAATACAAAATTAGAAGTGTTTGATTTATTGAAGAAAAATATTCGTCCTGAATTTCTAAACAGAATTGACGATGTAATAATGTTTACTCCTTTATCGAAAGATGATATTGAAAAAATTGTTGAATTACAATTTAATAATGTCAAAAAGCTATTAAGCAAGAATGATATAAAAATTAACATCTCGAAAAAAGCAATACTATGGCTTGCTGAAAAAGGTTTTGACCCACAATATGGAGCAAGACCTGTAAAAAGAGTACTTCAACAGTTTGTTTTAAATGATTTGTCAAAACATATTTTAGCTAATGAAGTAAATAAAGATAAGAATATTCAGATTGATTTTGATGAATTAAGTAATAAGTTGATCTTTAAAAATTAAGATTAATTTAACCCGAAAAATTCATAATTTTTCTACGCTTAAGGATTACCAACAAATTTGGTGTTTTAAAAACCCCAAATTTGGGTACTTCTAATGCAGGTTTTTTCGCTTTACTTCCCATTATCCATCGCTAATTCATGCAATTCACTTTGTTTTTGCATGAAAGCGGGTTAACGTATTTTTATAGGGAAAGATTTTGAAACTTAGAATTAGAAATTTGTACATTCACAAATTTCTAATTCTAAGTTTTTTTATCAACTTTTGTGTTAGTAGAATTTTTTAACAGAAAATATTT
>QMPG01000124.1 GCA_003648455.1 Bacteroidota bacterium | reverse complement strand
TATTCAGAATGCTACAGATGTGGTTTGTTTGTTAACACCTAATAGTGTGGATAGACCATGGATACTTTTTGAAGCAGGAATGGCAAAAGGAAAATTAGACACACCAATTTTAGGGATTGCACTTGGACTAACTTTAAAAAAAGCTTCAAATGGACCTTTTGCACAATTTCAAAATTGTAGTGGTAGTGAAGATGCTTTATGCAAACTTGTTTTTCAGTTAGTTGACCGAATACCAAACTCTGAACCAGACGAAGAAACAATAAGGTTTCATGTTCAAAAATTTATAACTTCAATAGATGAGATTTTTTCAAAAAGAAAAGAAAATCCAAAAATTGATGATATTGTTGAGTATAATGAAAACGACACATCTAAACTATTTGAAGAAATAAAAGTAATGTTTCAAGACTTACCGTCAAGAATTGATAATAGAATTAGTCCAGAATATAGTGATAGGAAAAGAAGAAGATTTCATCCAATGATGGTGGAAGAACTTATGCATATATCACCAAATCCATATGTTGGAATGCTATTGGCTCTAAGTTTAGTGAAAGACAAAATGCCATGGCTATACGAAATTGGAATAGAAACGATAAGAAAAATCAGGTCTAATATTTCGATGAAAGAGAAAAACGTGGCTCTTATGGAATTCGATGAAATGACAGAAATGATAGGTCATCATCCAATTATGGATGAGTTCTTAATGATGAATTCTAAAGAAGATTATATGATGGTTAGAGAATTACCAAGAATGCTAATGAAGAATATGAAAAGACTAATAATGAAGAAATAAAGCCGATAACACGCAATATAAAAAATTGGGCAAAAGTGGTAAATATGAACGTGTTAGCAATAAGTAAAAGGTGTAGGAAATTGAAAAAATGGTGTTTCAAAATGCCCAACTTTTCATATTGCCACCGTTGGGCTTCATTATAAAGACGAAAAAATGAACATTGAAAAAATAAAAAAATACAATCAGAAATTACTTGCAACTTTGGGAACAATACTCGTTTTAATTGCGATTGTTGGATTGATTTTAATTACATATGTTACAATTTCCGATATTAGTAGTAGTTACAGATACAACAATCAGGACGATGGAATTTTATCGGATGAAAAAATTGAAGAGTTGCAGAAAGAAAATAAGAGACAACAATTGATTTCTTATGAAATTCCGAGACTGGTTGACACTTTGAATTTAGTTTATATAATACCTGTTTCTCATAAAACCTTGAACAGTGCTGAATTTATTGATGGAGAAGTGTTGGAATTATTGAACACTGGTGGAAATTATAAAATTGACAGTCGGTATTCAAAGCAATACTATGGAGATTTCAATAACCTATTGATTTACGACTACAAAAGTGATAACATTGAAAAACTGTTTGTTGACCGCGTAAATTTTGAAAATATTCAGACAGAGTATTTTAAGGATGATATTTTAATATTGTTTAAAGCAGCGACCAAAGACACATACAAGGATGGAGTTGTTAACCAACTTGACTATAAAACACTTTTCTTATATTCCTTAAAAGACAGAATGTTAAGAGAAATCAAATTGAAAAATGCCGATGTTTCTCAAATAGAGTTTGTTGAAAACAGTAAGGATTTGCTTATCAAATTCGGACTTGACCATAACAAAGATGGAGAATTTGATGAATACACAGAACCGTCTTTAATAAAAAAATATGACTTCAAAAGTGGAGAATTACAGGATATTGTAAATGAAAAGATTAATAAAGAATTACAAATGAAACTTGAAGGAACAAAAAAATAACGAAAGCCCAACAACAAATATACGGCATTTGGCAGATAGTACTAAATATGAAGTTATTAGCAGTAAATAAAATTAGTCGTAAGTTGAAAATGACACGTTCCAAAATGCCAAACGCCGCATATTCAAACCGTTGTGCTTCATGCAAAGAAACGATACAGCAATGAATAAACTGAAAGAAAAACGAATTGAAAACCTACCGCACAAATAGCACATTTGGTTTTTGCCGACACGCAAAATATCAACCCGAAAAAACCAAAAGAGCTATTTCTTGCCATCGCAAAACTTTATGATACGATTTGAATAATATGAGAATACTTAAAATAATTCATGGATACCCACCACTTTATAACGCAGGTTCAGAAGTATACAGCCAGTCAATTTGTAATGAGTTATCAAAAAACAATGATGTTACGATTTTTACAAGAGAAGAAAGTCCATATGAACAAGACTTTAAAATAAAAACAGAAAAACAAAATAATGAATTAACAATTCATTTTGTAAACAAGCGAATTGATAAAGACAATTATAAAAACAAAAATATTGACAGGAAATTTGCCGAAATAATACAAGAAAACAAACCAGATATTGCACATATCGGACATTTAAACCACTTATCAACTGGAATAATTGATGAATTAAAAAAACAAAATATTCCTATTGTGTTTACTTTACACGACTTTTGGTTAATGTGTCCTCGTGGACAATTTCTGCAACGTAATTATGAAAATAAGGACTATTATCAGCTTTGCGAAAAACAAGATGATGAAAAATGTGCTTTAAGTTGCTACAATCATTATTTCTCAGGACAAGAAATAGACAAACAAAGAGATAAAGAGTATTGGACTTCATGGATAAATACAAGAATGCAAGAAACAAAATCAATAATTGAAAAAGTTGATATGTTTATTGCACCATCAAAATACTTGATGAACAGATTTGTTAATGATTTTGAAGTTCCGACATCTAAAATTATTTATCTTGATTATGGTTTCCCAACCCATTATTTACAACCTATCGAACATAAGACTGCAGACACATATACCTTTGGCTACATAGGAACACAAATTCCATCAAAAGGTATAAATTTATTAATTAAGGCATTTTCAAAAATAGAGAAAAAAGCAATCTTAAAAATTTGGGGACGCACAAACGGGCAAAGCACAACTGCATTGAAAAACTTAGCAAAAGAAAGTAAAAATGTAATACAATTTTGTGGAGAATATGTTAATCAAAACCTTGCAACTGAAGTGTTTTCAAAAATAGACACTATTGTAGTTCCTTCAATTTGGGGAGAAAATTCACCTTTGGTAATTCATGAAGCACAAGCATGTAAAATCCCTGTGATTACAGCCGATTTTGGTGGAATGAAAGAATATGTTGAACATGAAAAAAATGGATTATTATTTAAACATCGAAACAAAAACGATTTAACACAAAAAATGCTTTTTGCAATAGGAAATCCTGAGATACTACAAGAATATGGAAAAGTGGGATATTTATACAGCAAAACTGGAAAAGTGCCGAATATAAAAGAGCATTGCATTGAATTAACAGAATTATACAAACGAGTTATTGAAGGAAAATGAAAGATTTGAATATTTGGAGAATAACTCTTGACACAAACCCAGAAGACTGTAATTTTCATTGCATTATGTGCGAAGAGCACAGTAATTTTAGCGATTTTAAACAACAGCTATTTAACAAAACTGGAATAAGAAGGCGATTAATGCCGAAAGAATGGTTAGAAGCCATTTTTAAAGAAGCAAAGGAACTTGGCGTAAAAGAAATTATACCATCAACAATGGGCGAACCGCTTCTTTACGAACATTTTGAAACAATTTTAAAATTGTGTAAAACGAATGATATAAAATTAAATTTAACAACAAACGGTAGCTTCCCAATAAAAGGTGTAGAAGAATGGGCAAAACTTATTGTTCCAATAACAAGTGATATTAAAATATCATGGAACGGAGCAACAAAGGAAACTTCTGAAAAAATAATGCAAGGCAGTAATTATTCAACTCATTTGCAAAATGCGAAAACATTAATTAATTACAGAAATGAATATTTTGAAAAAACAGGATATTATTGTCGTATAACGCTTCAACTTACTTTTTTGCAAAACAATATGCATGAACTTGTTGAAATTGTAAAACTTGCAAGTGATTTAGGAGTTGATAGAATAAAAGGTCATCATTTGTGGACACACTTTGAAGAAATTGAAAATTTATCGTTTAAAAATTCAAAAAATAGTATTATAAAGTGGAATACTATTGTCGAAAAAGCACTTGAAGCACAAGAGAAATACAGAAAGCCAAATGGGGATAAAATTACTTTTGAAAACATTTTTACTTTACAATTTCAAGAAAAAAAAGAAATTCCAGAAAGTTATGAATGTCCTTTTTTGGAAAAAGAATTATGGATTTCTGCAACAGGAAAAATTTCGCCTTGTTGTGCCCCCGATGAATTAAGAAATAGTTTGGGTGATTTTGGAACATATCCCAATATAAGTATCAAAGAAGTTACAGAAAGTAAAATTTATTCGAATTTATGCAAAAACTACAAACAATTTCCTTTATGTAAAACCTGTAATATGAGACAACCAAAATAATGAAGCAAGAACAATTAATAGAAAAATATAATACGTTATTTGAGAAAATAGAAGGTATTCAATCTGTAATTATCATAGGTAGTTTTGGTCGTAGAAATCCGAAAGCAAACAGCGATATTGATTATCAAATTTTAGTAGATGAAAATTTCGACAATAATTTATTCTTTACAGAAATTAAATCAAAATTTGAAAATGAGTTAAAACATTCGTTGTTTTTAGAAAACAAAAATAAATGGTGTTTTTATCTAACAGACGATTACATAATAACGGAAGTATTTATTTGCACAAAATTACAAGAGTTAGATAAATATTATCTTGGTTCTGAAATTTCAAATCCTGAGAATGCTATTATTTTTGATTACACAAATACTGTTTTTAAATATTTTCAGAAAATAACACAAGAAAAAGAGAAGCAATTTAATGAGATACAAAAAGCCAAAGTTGAATATTTAATAACTGAATTTCAAAACCGATTTGAAGCTTGTTCAAACGCTCACGCAAAAAGTGATGGATACAAATTTAGTGTTTTGTATTCTCATGGTCTAAATGCCGTTGTAAGGCTGATATATCTGTGTAAAGGAGCAAGTGAACATGATTATATGCCACCTAACTTTTTGACAGATTATAGTTATAAACTTGATTTAAAGATTGAAGAATTAGGTACAATGGATTTAAGATTTGCAAATACGCATAAACGAAAATTACTTGACTTGTTTTTAGAATATTTGCCGATTGCTCTTCATAAATTCAATATCAAAACCAATACAAACTCTATTACCAGTTTTCTTGAAAATATTTTTCAACGTGATTTCTTTTGGAATTTTAGAGACATTTCAAAATTCAATGCAAAAATAAAACAGGGTATTATTTACCGAAGTTCTGCACTATGTTTGTATAAAGAAGATTTACGTTTAAATGCAATTTTAGAAAGATACAATATAACAAGTATCATTGATTTAAGAGCAGATAGGGAATTAAAAGAGAGCAATTATAAAAATGAACAAAAATCAAATTTTAATATCGTCCATGCACCATTTGACCCTTGGACACAAAGTGTAGAATTTCAAAATACTTATAACACAGGAACAAATGCTGAAATTGCTTATAAATTCTTTTCATTAGAATGTAAATCAAGTATTAAAAGAGTAATTAAAACAGTTTTGAATTCAAAAGGAGCAGTAGATATCCATTGTCATGCAGGAAAAGACAGGACAGGAATTGTAATCGCATTATTTCATTTATTGTCAGGAGCAAATGAAGACGAAATATTTTTAGATTATTTGGCAAGTGAAATGGACACTAAGAAATCATATCTACAAATCTTTCTTGATATTGTACGTGATACAGGCGGAGTTGAAAAATATTTACAATCCTGTAAGTTGACAGAAATACAAATAGATAAATTGAAACAAAAAATATGTAAATGAAATACAACGAAATAAAAATATCGAAAGACGAAACCCATTTTATTTACAAAGGCAAAAAACTGTTCAATAAAGATTTTAAGCAGGTATTAAAATTTCATTCCGAAGGATTAGCACCTGTTTGTGATGAAACAGGTTGGTATCATATCAATTTAGGAGGTAATGAAGTTTATAAAAAACGATATAATAGAATTTTTGGATTTTATTTTGAAAGGGCAACAGTAGTAGAAAAAGACAAATGGTTTCATATTAATCGGCAAGGTAAACGGACCTCTAAAACCAATTTTGCATGGTGCGGAAATTATCAAGAAAATATTTGTTCCGTAAGGGATTTTAACAATAAATATTTTCACATTGATAATTATGGAAAAGAAATTTATACTGAAAAATACAGATATGTAGGAGATTTTAAAGATGGTTTTGCAGTAGTGAAAATAGAAAACAGACTTTGTAAACATATAAATAAGCAAGGAAAAGATTTAAACGAAAAATTATTTATAGATTTGGGAATATTTCATAAATCTTATGCAATTGCAAAAGACGAGAAAGGTTGGTTTCATATTGATAAAAATGGAAATTGTTTATACAATGAACGATATTCATTAATTGAGCCATTTTATAACGGATTTGCGCTTGTTGAAACTTTTGAAAATAAAAAACTGATAATTAATGAGACAGGTAAGGAAATTATCGAGATATAAGCCACCGCAAAAGCCATACACATTTGCAATTCACACGAGCCAACGCTTGTTCAAAAATTGCAAAAGAGTATGTCTTGCCAACGCTGAATGACAGACTGGAAGAAGAAAGCACGAAAGCACAACAATGTATATAAATCATTGGGCACGTGGTGGTTAGGTTAAATATTATGGATATAAATAAACAGTATAGTAAATTGAAAGTTTGGTGCTATAAAGTGCCCAACGCCTCATATACTAACCGTTGGGCTTCATGCAGAAAAATGAATTACAATAAATGAGTTTAATTGAAAAACATTTTAGAAAGACTGAAAAGCTGATTAAACTAATTGGACAAGATAAGATTGCCGATTGGTTATTAAATGAAGGATATTTCCCTGAACAATATGTTATTCCACCATCTTTTAAAGTGTCAGATTTTAAACTGCAAGAAAACGAATACATTAAGGATTTAAGACAGCCAGCAAGAAGGAATTTAATAAATATTTCTTACCCTAAATCTCTTTTGACTTCAAGAATATTTGGCATACAACATCCTTGGAATTATCATGATATTGTTTATTGGCTAATTAAAAATTGGGATGATGTATTAGGACATATATTTCATAAGGATTTAAAAATATTTTCGTATAGTTTCCCAATACCTGTAAATGCAAGAGCAACAGGAAAATTAAGCACATTGCGTTCTGGTCGAATGATTTATGAATGGATAGCAATGGCTGAAAAAGATTTGGTTGCAGAAGCTCATAGATATAATTTAATAGTACGTTCAGATATTACCAACTTCTATAATTCTGTTTATACACATAGTATTGGTTGGGCTCTTCATGGACAAGAAGTTGCGTTTAAAGACAAAGACTATGAATTATACGGTAACAAAATAGATAGATTAGTTCAATATGCTAATAACGGTAGAACAAATGGTATCCCTGTTGGTTCTGCAATAAGCGATTTAATAGCGGAAATAGTATTAAGTAGTGTTGATTTAAAAATATCTCAAAAATTAAAAGACAAAGATTTTATTGCTACACGATTTAAAGACGATTATAGAATTCTTTGCAACACAGAAGAAGATGCAAAAGAGATTTTAAAAGTTTTAGCTAATGAACTAACTTCGTTTAATCTTCTAATAAATGAAAGTAAAACAATGATTTTGGAACTGCCTAATGGTCTTTATAGGCAACATGATAGAGAATATCATCCACATTCATTAAAAAACACTGAAAAAATCGACTTTAAAAGATTTGAATTAACATTATTGACTGCATTAGATATTCACAAGAAATATCCAGGGACAAGTATTTTAGAGAAATTCTTTGGCGAATTGTTTGATAACGAGTACAAATTAAAGGTTAATTTCTCAAACAATTTTTCTACAAAGAGAAAAGAAATACTAAAAACAATTAGCTTATTAATTTTAGTAAAACGTGTTTCTGAAAAGGTGCTGTGTCAAGTTCTTTCAGTCATTGAAGCAATTTATATTGAATATCGTAACGATTTTAAATTAAAAGAAAATATTATTGAATTAATTAAGTCTGAAATAATAAAAGCGAATATTAAAAAATCTGTTTTCGAACTAACTTGGTACGTATTTTTTGCCCGATATTTAGGTTTAGGGATTAATGAGAAATGGATTAATTCAAATATTAGCAAAGAATTAAGAGACAACTTATTCTTAAAGTCATCTTGTGCCAGTAAACAAAAGATATTTAATGACACAAATATTGATTTATTTATAAAACCAAAAGATTGTAGAAATATGACATTGGCAAAAAGATTAGCTGTCTTTGAAAGGGAAAAAGAAGAATAAAGCACGAAAGCCCAACAATGTATATAAGGCATTGGGCAGCAGGTGGTTAAATTGAATATTATGAAAATAAATAAACAGCATAGCAAATTGAAAAGTTGGAGAAATAAAACGCCCAACGCCTCATATTCTCACCGTCAGACTGTCTAAAAACCTAACACTCTTTTGTTAGTAATTGCCCGCGTCAAATCACCTTGAATAAATACGGATTTCGTATCTTTC
>QMPG01000123.1 GCA_003648455.1 Bacteroidota bacterium | reverse complement strand
TAATCCTCTTAAAGAAAAAAAAGAACTCATTCTTCGCCAAAAGGCAATAGAAGAATTAAAAAACAAAGTTGAATGGAGACAAAATTTCCAAGCCATTGGAAATTTATATTCTGAAAAAGAATCAGACAAAGAAGATATTTTAAATTGGCTAAACGAACCGCTAATTCTCTTTCGTAATAAATTATACAAAACTTTACTTTTTATTTGGCCTTTTCTAGTTATTATTCAGTTAATTCTTTCGATTTTACAAATAGTTCCATATAAATTATTATTAATTACATTTCTTTTTCAAATAATAATTGTTAGTTATAACAAAAATAAAATACAAAAACTCCAAAAACTAGGCAATAAAGTAAAGACATTAAAAAAATACGGCAAATTACTTAACGAGATAGAGAATGAAGATTTTATTTCCCCAAAATTAAAAAATTTAACAGGAATTCTGAAAACAAATAATAAAACAACGTATTATCATATTACAAAATTGGCAAATATTTCAAAAGCTTACGACAATAATCTAAATATTATTGCGGGACCAATTTTAAATTTTTTCTTTTTATGGAGTTTGCAATGCATAATAAGAATGGATAAATGGAAAATAAAATTTAAAGCAGAATTGCCCAAATGGTTTTCTATTATTGGAGAATTGGATGCTTTATCAAGTTTGGGATGTTTCGCTTTTAACAAGCCTGATTATATTTTTCCTGAAATAGAAAACAACAATTTTACACTGGAAACAAAAAAATTAGGACATCCTTTAATTAACAAATCTGTTAGGATTAATAACGATTTTTATTTAAAAAATTTAGGCGATTTTGTGATGATTACTGGTGCAAATATGGCAGGCAAGAGTACATTTCTAAGAACAGTTGGTGTAAATTTAGTGCTGGCAATGTCAGGAGCACCGGTTTGTGCAAAAAAATTCCGATTTTTCCCAACAGATATTTTTACAAGCATGAGAACAACAGATTCTTTAGAAAAACACGAATCGTATTTTTATGCAGAATTAAAACGTCTAAAAACTATTATAGACAAACTCAATAAGAATCAAATTAACTTTATAATTCTTGATGAATTGCTTAAAGGAACAAACTCTAAAGACAAAGAAACAGGCTCTCGAATATTTATAGAAAAACTCATAAAATTAAACGGAGTTGGTTTAATTGCCACTCATGATTTGAATTTAGCCGATATTGAAAAAAAACATCCTGATAAAGTTAAAAATCAATGTTTTGAGGTTGAGATAAAAGGTGAAAAAATATTTTTTGATTACAAATTAAAAAATGGAGTTACTCAAAAAATGAATGCTTCATTATTAATGAAACAAATGAGTATTATTGATAATTAATATTGAGTTGTATAAATAAAGGCACGAACAATATGTACGTGCCAATAAATCTTAATTTATTAAATATCTGAGCGTTACAATCTTGGTAATGCTCACCGTTTAAACTTTGAGTCCACTCCGAAAAGTCTTCATGGACGTCATTGCGCGGGCAAAGCCCGGAACAATTTCCTGATAATCAATGCGTAAGGATTGCTTCACTATCGTTCGCAATGACGAAAAGCATTTTGCGGAGTGGACCCAACTTTATATTATTTCACAATATCCATTGTGTATAATATGCCTTCTACTTGTCTTAGATAATTTCGTTTATCAAATTTTGGAGCATAAACATAAGCATCAACCGTAACAATTCTATTGCGTTTCATATCAAATCGTGAAAAGCTGATAAATGGACCACCCATATAATCATTTTGCACTTTCCATAAGCCACGAAGTTGAGCTGTATATTTTCTATTTAAATAAAATTCTTTAAACTCCACCGGTAACGCATGTTCTGTAATCATATATGTGTTTGGTAAAGGACCTGGAACATTTTTTTTTAATACAGAATCTCTAATATGAATTAATAACTTTTCGTTTAAAGCAATACTATCATTAATATTATATGAATAAATTAGGATTCCCTGACTAATTTGAGGTGTTTCGTGCGACACCCACATAAAATTGCTTGTATCAATACGCAGTGCATAACCTTTTGGCACAGATATTGAAATGTGTTGTTTGTCTCTAATTAATTTACACAGGCTCTTTTCTTCATATTTTTTGTAATTATTAATTATTCGTTGTCTCTCGGCAAGCTCAACGCTTCTCAATAATTTATCTTTATTTTCATTAAAAAGCTTCTTAAATTCTTTCTCGTTGGGAGCAACAATGCTAATGAACAGCTGTGGTCTCGCCCACACATTTTTCCTGAACGATATTTTTGCTTTCTTTATACTAGGTGATATTTGTGTAAATATTATATTACGATGCAGTTTTAATATATTTGTAAAAGCATCGTGCCTGAAAAAAAACAAGTTAAACATTGGTTCGCTTTGTGGTAAGCCATAAACTTCTTGTGAAAACAATTTTTTAAAATCTTTACCTATTTCGCTTCCTTTGTATTTCTCTTTCATCACAAGCACTACTTCGCCTGCTTTTCCAGATACAGATGGGAGAAGAGCAGTTCTGGCTTTTTTGCTTTCACAAGAAATTGTAAAAACAATAACTGTTATTAAAGATAAAATAAATAATTTTTTCATTGGTTTATAATTTAATTACGAATTAATAATTACGAATTAGGAATTATGGTTATTTGAATTTTTTTCGGTTTTAATAATACTTTCGAATTTCAAATTCATTATATAAACATTCACTTCCCGAAAAATCGGGACAAGTTATGTGACTAAATTAAATCTAAAATCTTAATTCCTAATTAAAAAACGATTTTTAAGTCAAATAATTGCATGTAAATTTATCAGATAAATTTTAATTAACAAAGAGTTTTGTTTTGAATCAGAAAATCAGCAAAAGCCAATAGTGATTGTTCATCAAATTTGCGGGAAAGAATTTGAATACCATAAGGCATACCATTGCTATGCTTGCCAAGAGGAATTGATATTGCGGGAATACCAACTAAATTGGCATGAACAGTAAAAATATCTTCAAGATACATCTCAACAGGATTTTGAGTTTTTGTTCCTAACTTAAAGGCTGTTGTGGGTGTTGTTGGTGAAATAATAAAATCAAAATCACTAAATATCATATTTGTTTCGTTTTGAATTAATCTTCTTACTTTTTGTGCTTTTGTAAAATATTCATCAACAAAACCTTTGCTCAAAACAAATGTTCCTGTCATTATTCTTCGTTTTACTTCTTCGCCAAATCCCTTTGTTCTGCTATTTGTGTAAAGAGAATTTATGTTTGTAGAATCTGTATTTCGATATCCAAAACGCACTCCATCATATCGCGACAGGTTTGACGATGCCTCGGCAGTAGTCAGCACATAATATGTTGGGATTAATAAATCGGTAAGTTTAAAATCTACAGCTTTCACACTGTGACCTATTGATTTTAAGTAATCAAAAACGCTTAAAATTTTATCTCTTATCTCAGGGTCTAATTCTTTATTTTTGAGATGATTGTTTAGAAAAGCAATCTTGTAATTTTTACTAATTTCTAACGATTTTGAATATTCGGGAACAGCTTTGTCTGATACTGTTGAATCTAATCCGTCGTCACCGGCAATTATTTCAAGAATTACAGCAACATCACTAATATTTTTGGCTAAAACACCAATTTGGTCAAACGATGAAGCATAAGCAATAAGTCCGTAGCGAGAAACACGACCATAAGTAGGTTTTAAACCCACAACACCGCAAAAAGAAGCAGGCTGACGAACAGAACCGCCTGTATCAGAGCCGAGAGCAGCCAGGCACAAATCAGCAGCAACAGCAACAGCAGAGCCTCCCGACGAGCCTCCGGAAACTCTTGTTTCGTCAAAAGGATTTAAAACGCTGCCGTAAACAGATGTTTCGTTTGAACTTCCCATTGCAAACTCATCGCAGTTTAGCCTTCCTATAATTATTGCATCTTCGTTAATTAATCGTTCTACTGCGGTTGAGTGGTAAGTTGAAACAAAATTTTCGAGAATTTTGGAGCCGGCAGTTACTTTATGTCCTTTATAGCAAATATTGTCTTTAATGCCAATAACAAGTCCGGCGAGCTTGCCTGCATTATTTTGTTTAATTTTAAAATCAATCTTTTTTGCTTGAATTTTAGCCTCTTTTTCAAAAACTTCAACAAAAGCATTAAGATGTGTTTCTTCCTTAATTTTTTTTAGATACTCATTAACAATATTTTCAACGCTAAGTTGCTTGCTGAATAATTGTTTTTGTATTTCTGATAATGAATTATACACCTATTATTTATGCAAAATTATTATATGATGTAGTATTGTATTCGTTTAATAGCAGTCATGCCGAACTTGTTTCGGCATCTGTTTTTTTTATTACTAATGTTATTTCCGTTTTTAATTAAACAGCTTAAATATGTCGTTCCCATTTGCAAGAATTAATAAAGCAAAAAGAATTATCATTCCAACAATTTGTGCATATTCAAGAAATTTGTCGCTTGGTTTTCTTCGTGTAACCATTTCATAAATCAAAAATAAAATATGACCTCCGTCTAAAGCAGGAATTGGTAAAAGATTAATTATTCCCAACATTATTGATAGAAATGCTGTTAAACTCCAAAAAGAAAGCCAGTCCCACTGTCCGGGAAAAATATTACCAATAGAAATAAACCCTCCTACAGATTTATATGCTTCGGTTTCGGGTTTAAATAATATTTTAAATTGTTTTAAATAGTTTGCTCCCATTCTATAGCTTTTGGTTACTCCTGCAGGAATAGCCTGAAAAAAAGTATAGTTAATTTTTTTTAGTTCGAAAACATTATTAATATCGACTGAAATCCCCAACATTCCGGTTTCTGAAAGTTGAGCTGTAAAATCAAGAGTGTCATTGTCTCTTACTACACTAACAACTACTTGTTTGTTTTTATATTTTTTTAGTTCTCTGGTGAATATATCTGCATATTCAGCATTTGTATGATTTAAGCTGATAATTCTGTCGCCTTTTTTTAACCCCAATGTTTTAGCAATCGATTTTTTAGTAAATCCCCCAATAATAAAAGGAATTCTAGGTGAGATAAAATTTTTATCTTTAAGAAGAACAGGAATAATACTTTCAGGAACTTCAACATTTACAAGTTCACCATTGCGTTCAAGCTGTATTGTTTTAACCTCATCTAATAAAATATTTGGAACAATGCTTGTAAATTTCTCAACTTTTTTATTATCAAGAGTTAATATTTTATCTCCGTTTTGCAGACCTATACTTTGAGCAACAGAGTCACACACAATACCATATTTTGCATTTTCTGTAGGCAGATATTCTTCACCCCAAGTAAAGAGTATCATTGAATAGATAACGAAAGCAAGTAAAAAATTAACCAAAACGCCTCCAAACATTATAAAAAAACGTTGCCATGCAGGTTTCGAACGAAACTCCCATGGTTGAGGCGGTTTTTTCATTTGCTCTTTATCCATTGATTCGTCAATCATTCCTGCAATTTTAACATAACCGCCAAGAGGGATCCATCCAATACCATATTCTGTTTCGCCAATTTTTTTCTTAAACAGCGAAAACCAAGGATTAAAAAACATATAAAACTTTTCGACTCTTGCCTTAAAAATTTTTGCAAAAGTAAAGTGACCTGCTTCATGAAATATTACTAATATTGATAAGCTGAGTAATAATTGTCCAATTTTAATTAAAATTTCCATTTGTGATAAATTAAGATTTTAGTCCGAATATTCGGAGTTTTTTATTTTATTAACGATTTTGCGATTTCTCTTGCTTCAGAGTTTGTTTCAATATAATCTTTAAAAGAATTATTTTTAATAAAATGCGTTTTTTCAATTGTTTTTTCAATAATTGTCGTGATATCTAAAAATTTTATTTTGTCTGTTAAAAATGCATCAACAGCTATTTCGTTAGCTGCATTTATTGTACAGGCAACATTACCTCCTTTATCTAAAGCTTCATAAGCTATTTCAAGATTTTTAAATTTCATTAAATCCGGCTTTTCAAAAGTTAAGTTTGGATAATCTAAGAAATTAAAACGTGGGAAATTCGACTTTATTCTTTGTGGGTAACTTAAAGCGTATTGAATAGGTAATTTCATGTCAGGCAAACCCATTTGTGCTTTCATTGCACCATCTTCAAACTGTACAATTGAATGAACAATCGACTGTGGATGAACAATAACATCAATTTGCTTTGTGTTTAAACCAAACAACCATTTTGCCTCAATAACTTCAAAGCCCTTATTCATCATTGTAGCAGAATCGATTGTGATTTTAGCTCCCATATTCCAGTTTGGATGCTTTAAAGCTTGCTCTTTTGTTACTTTTTTTAAAAAATCAATATCTTTTTCTCTAAAAGGGCCTCCTGAAGCTGTAAGATAAATTTTCTCAATCGGATTGTTAATTTCTCCTGTAAGACACTGAAATATTGCTGAATGTTCGGAATCAACCGGCAATATGCTTACTCTATTTTCTTTTATTAATTTATTAATTAATTCGCCTGCAACAACCAATGTTTCTTTATTTGCCAAAGCAATACTTTTTTTTGCCTCAATGGCTTTAATGGTAGGTAATAAACCAGAATATCCAACCAAGGCATTAAGCACAATATCTATATTATCAAATTGAACAATTTGAGCAATAGAGTCTTCGCCTGCATAAACTTTTATGGGATAATTATTTAAAGCATCGGAAACGTAAACATACTTTTCTTTATTTGAAATAACAACCGAATTTGGTTTATATTTAATTGCCTGTTTAATTAATAAATCTGCATTATTATTAGCTGTAAGGACTTCAACTTCGAAAAGTTCTTTATGAGCATCAACAACTTGCAACGTTTGAGTACCAATAGAACCTGTTGAACCTAAAACAGCAATACGTTTCTTCATAAATATATAATTGTGTAAAACTCAAAAATTTTTAGAGAGTATACAAAATTTAAAAAACAATATAATTCTCGGCATCAATGGGCTTACCCTTATGCCATAATTCAAAATGTAAATGAGGTCCTGTTGTATATTCTCCTGTGTTTCCAATAATTGCAATAGGTTCCCCTGCTTTAACAATAGCACCGGTCTTTTTTAAAAGTTGAGAATTGTGCTTATAAACAGAAATCAATCCATGGTCGTGCTGTATTTCAATAATATAACCCGCATCGAAGGTCCATGTTGATATAATTACTGTGCCTGAAAGAGTTGCCAGTACTGTTGCGTTTGGTTTGGCAACAATATCTGTTCCAAAATGCTGCTCAGCACTATTAAATTTATTTGTAATATATCCTTTTAAGGGAACAAAAAAATTCAACTTGCTAATATTATCTGATTTATTATTAACATAATTATTTGACAGATTATAAAATTCTTCTTCCTCAATTTGCTTTCTTAATATTGAATCGTATTTTGATTTTGAGAAATTTACATCTTGTAGTTTAAATAAAGAATCTGTAATAGTAGAATCTTCTGAATTAAAATAATTGTTTGGTTCTTTACCCTGAGTAATTAATTGTAAATTCCTAAAATACTGGTCTCTAATTCTAATTTCATTTTCCAAAGAATCTGCTCTTATTGCATTAAGCACAATATTTCTTCTCATATTACCATCGGGATATCCCGGTATGTATTCGCGCAAAGGAGTAAATGTCATTAATGTAACCCCAATAGCAATCAATAATAACATGAAAAACCCTCCAAAAGAAAGAGTGTTAAGTCTGGAGAGACGTAAAGACCATTTTTCTTCAAAGGTGCTATCATTAAGTATAACTAATCGATACTTGTTTTTTAATTTCTTAATATATTCTTTTTTCTTTTTAGTCATCAGAGATTAATATTGGAAATTTTTTAAATTATTGCAAATATAATAATTTTAAATAAAGTATAAATTTTAATATCTAAAATACTTTTATACAACAAATGTAATATTACGGCTAAATTTCATTTTGAGGTACTGATATTAATTTATCAATCTTTTAATAACATTCTTGAGTACTGCTACATGAAAGTTTAAAAGTAAGTCAAGTTTATAGTTTCCCAACTTTAAATAAGTAAGTACTTGTGCAGTATGAACATCATTAAATGTTTCCACTGGTTTTTTTTTAACATTTAAACCTGCTTGTTAAAACTCATAAAATAAACATTCCTGATAAGCCGATTCTAATAAACCAGGACTTAAATGTCTGTGTACCTCTATTGCACAACCAATAATCTTTTTAGATAATTCATTTTTCTTTGTGAAACTTAGTGAGAACTCCGTGTTCCTTAGTGGAATAGCTATATCACAGAGATGCTTAAAGTAAACCCAAAGTTACACAAAGGTATTTAATACAATTATATTTATTATATCAATCACCTCAAAATAAAATTTAGCCAACATTACTAATTTTATTGTTTTTTTGTTGATATTATTTTGAGAAATTAAAAAGAAAATATATCTTTGCACCGCAAATAACGATAGATATAATACATACTACGATATATTGCGGGGTGGAGCAGCTGGTAGCTCGTTGGGCTCATAACCCAAAGGTCGTAGGTTCAAGTCCTGCCCCCGCTACTACAAAACCCTTGAAGATATAAATTTTCGAGGGTTTTTTATTTATAGTTGAGCTATTATCCTCCAACTGGAGAACATAGTTTTAAGTTC
>QMPG01000122.1 GCA_003648455.1 Bacteroidota bacterium | reverse complement strand
TCTTTGGCTCGGTTAATAATTGAGTGGTTTAAAGGGCTTTCCAATAATTCGGGCAGCACTGTTAAAATATCTATTCTCATGTTTTTTATTGTTGATATATCAATATAATATAAGGTCTAGGAATAAAAAAATAATTCAATTTAATTTACTCCATAATATTGAAATATGTCATATTTTTTTTTATGTAAAATTATAATATGTAAATGTTAATTCATTAGAATTTCTTATATTTATTTTATTTAATTTAAAAGTTAAAATTTATTTTTATTAAATTATTGATTGATAGAACTTTGTGTGTAATTTAAAAAAAATAATTCAAAAAAAAAAAATAATATTAAAAAATACTTTGAGTATTGTTAGTTAAATATATATTTTCGTATCTTAAAACAATAGATTAGTTTTATTAAAAGTGTTAATAAAGCTTCTTAACAAAGTATAATTGATGGAAAACAAAGATTTGAAAAGTCAAGAGATTAATAATTCAGAAAATACATCTGAAAAGAAAAATGAGAATTCAGTAAAAGAATCTGAAAAGACTGTAATTGAAAAAACAGGCAAAGCAGAAAAAAAGGCAGAAAAAAAGACTAACATAGTTGAAGATGCCAAAACTGATGAAACACAACAAGAAGATATTGAATTGAAAGAATCTGCTGAGATTAAAATAATAGCTGAAAAAAGTGAGAAATCACTTAATAATCCGAAAGTTGAAAATATTGAATTGGTATCTTCTGAAAAGATTGAAGAAGAATTGGAAACCGAAGAAAATTCGAAAAATGATTATTCTGCATTAAGTAAAGAAGAATTAATAGCAACGCTAGAAAAACTGATAGACGAAAAAGATATTGAAAAGATAAGACTTGATGTTGATAATATTAAAATTAATTTCTATAAAAAACATAAAGCAGAAGTTGTTGCCAAAAAGAATGATTTTATAAAAGAAGGTGGAGAAGCAGACGATTTTGTTATAGAAGAAGATAAAGATGAAATAAAATTTAAGGAAGTATACAAAAAATATAAAACTCTAAAAACTGAATATAACGAAAAGCTACAACAAGAAAAAGATAATAATTTAGAAGCCAAGTATACTGTTATACAAAGTATAGAAGACCTTATTAATAATGAAGAGACTTTTGAAAAGACTTTTCGTGAGTTTAGAGAATTGCAAAAACGTTGGCGAGAAATTGGTTTAGTACCACAAAAAGAATTAAAACGTTTATGGGAAAAGTATAACTACACTGTTGAAAAATTTTACGATTATGTAAATATTAATAAGGAGTTAAGAGATTTGGATTTCAAGAAAAATCTTGAAATAAAAATTAAACTTTGCGAAAAAGCCGAAGAATTGTTGTTAGAACCATTTACTACCAAAATTTTTAATACCCTCCAAGAATATCATAATCAGTGGAGAGAAATTGGTCCGGTTCCAAAAGAAAACAGAGAAGATTTGTGGCAAAGATTTAAAGAAGCTACTTCAAAAATTAACAAAAAACAGCATGAATATTTTCAAAAAATAAAAGAAGAGCAAGAGAATAATTTGAAATCGAAAACTGTTCTTTGTGAAAAAGTTGAAAATATTACTTCTTTGAATTTAATAAAACGCAAAAAGTGGGAAGAAAAAACTCGGGAAGTTATTGAAATTCAGAAACTTTGGAGGACAATTGGATTTGCTCCAAAAAAACACAACAATAAAATTTACAGCCGTTTTGTTGCCGCTTGTGATTTGTTTTTTAACAAAAAAAGAGAGTTTTACGAAAAACTTAAAAAAGAACAAGAAGATAATCTTCAGTTAAAAACTGATTTATGTGTTCAAGCCGAGGCTCTTAAAGAAAGTACTGAATGGAAAAAGACAAGCATTGATTTTATTCAGTTACAAAAGAAATGGAAAGAGATAGGACCTGCTCCAAGAAAACATGCTGAAAGAATTTGGAGACGTTTCAGAACTGCTTGTGATTATTTTTTTAATAAAAAAGCTGAATTTTATTCTTCTCAAGTTGAAGAAGAAGAGGATAACCTTAAACTAAAAGAGCAATTGATTCTTGATTTAGAAAAATTTGAACCAACTGATGACGTTAAAGAAAGTTTGAAACTTTTATTTGATTTTGAAAAAAAATGGACAAAAATTGGTTATGTGCCATTTAAAAAGAAAGACGAACTTCAGAAAAGATTCAAGAAAGCTCTTGATGATAATTTCAGCAAATTAAACATTGACAGACAAGAAAAAGATATAATTGAGTTTAAGAATAAGTTTAGTGATATATCTTCATCAAAAAATTCAAGAAACAGAATTGATAGAGAGAGAAGTTCAATTATTACAAAGCTTAAAGAACTTGAGAATGAAGTTCTATTATTTGAAAATAATTTAGGCTTTTTTGCTAAATCAAAAAATGCAGATGTTCTTATTGCAGATATGAATAAAAAAATTGAAAGACTAAGAAAAGAGATAACAACACTTAAACAAAAATTAAGACTTTTGAATAATTTATAAATATTGATTTTTTATATACATGAATCAAAAATCAATAACCGAAAAAAATAATTGATGAAACATATAAAGTTATTAATAATTCTGTTATTAATATCGCAAAAAATAATATTAGCCCAAACAGGTACTATTCGTGGTTTTGTTTATGACAAAAGTAATGGGGAGCCAATTATTTTTACAAATGTATACTTAAAAGGAACAACTTATGGAGTTGCTACCGATGTAAACGGATACTATAGTATTTCAAAAGTAAAAGAAGGAAAGTATTTCTTAACAGTTAGTTATGTTGGTTACGACTTATTGAGTATACCTATTACAATAACTAAAGATAAAATCCTTACAAAAAAATTATATTTAGTCAAATCATCAATTAAGCTTGATGAATTTACAGTTACTGCAGAAAAACAAGAAAAACAAAAAGCAATTTACGCCTCAATTGTAAAAATTACACCAAAACAAATTGAGAAAATACCCTCAATGGGAAGTGAGCCCGATTTAGCACAATATTTACAAGTTGTACCGGGAGTTATTTTTACAGGAGACCAAGGAGGACAACTTTATATTCGCGGTGGCTCTCCAATACAAAATAAAGTTCTTCTTGACGGGATGATTGTTTATAATCCTTTTCACTCAATTGGACTTTTTTCGGTTTTTGATTCCGATATTATACGTAACGCAGATATTTTTACCGGAGGTTTTGGAGCTGAATATGGTGGAAGAATATCATCAATAATGAATATAACTACTCGTGATGGTAACAAGCAGCGTATTAGCGGTAAAATTTCTTCCAACCCGTTTGGTTCTAAATTATTGTTAGAGGGACCCATCAATAAGGCAACAGAGAATGGAGGTAGTTCTTCTTATTTATTTTCAGCTAAAACATCATATCTAGAACAAACATCTAAAAGTCTTTATAGATATGCAAATGAAGATGGGTTGCCATTTAACTATAATGATTTTTATGGTAAAGTATCGATTAATTCCCAAAATGGCTCAAAAGTTAGTTTCTTTGGTTTTAATTTTTCCGATAGAGTAAATAACTACAAATTATTATCAAACCTAAATTGGAGTGAGACAGGAGCAGGTACTAGTATTATTTTAATTCCCTCGAATTCATCAGTGTTAATAAAAACAAATTTTGCATATTCACGATATTTTATTGAACTAAACAGTCAAGACCAAACACCCAGAAACAGCCTTATAAATGGTTATAATTTGGGATTATCATTTATTTATTATTTTGGGGATGATAAGTTAGACTATGGTATTGAAACATTAGGTTTTAAAACAAATTTTGAATACACAAACTCTTTAGATAGAGAAATATATCAAGAAGAAAATACAACTGAACTTGCCGGTTATGTTACATATAAACACAGTTTTGGGAAACTCTTAATAGAACCAAGTTTCAGACTTCAATATTATGCTTCATTGTCTGAAATTTCCCCTGAACCAAGGCTAGGCATGAAATATAAAATTAATGATGATTTAAGATTAAAATTTGCAGGTGGATTTTATTCACAGAATTTAATTGCCAGCAATTCTGACCGCGATGTTGTAAATCTTTTTTCTGGTTTCCTCTCAGGAACAAGCAATATTCAAAATGAATTTGATGGAAATCCTATAAAAACGAAACTTCAAAAGTCACAGCATTTAATTTTTGGAGTAGAATATGATATTACTAACAGACTTAATGTAAATATTGAAGGGTATTTTAAAAATAACAGTCAGCTTACAAATTTAAATCGCAATAAGATTTTTGATGATGTTTATAGCAATTATGAAATACCCGATTGTTTGAAAAAGGATTTTATTGTTGAAACAGGAGATGCTTACGGGGTTGATTTTTTGATAAAATATGATTATAAAAGAGTTTTCTTGTGGCTTGTATATTCTTTAGGATATGTTGATAGAAATGCAGAAGTTGTTGGCGAAAACAAGCAGGTAATAATTGAAAAATATTCACCTCATTTTGACCGCAGACATAATGTTAATTTTATTTCGTCATATACTTTTGGAAAAGATTTGAATTGGGAATTTAGTGCACGTTGGAACATTGGTTCAGGTTTCCCTTTTACTCAAACATCAGGTTTTTACGAATTTGTTCCTTTTACCGATATAAATACCGATTATACTACAGCTAATGGCAATTTGGGGATAATTTATTCTAACATAAATGAAGGACGACTTCCATATTATCACCGATTGGATGTTGCATTGAAACATAAATTTGAAATATCAGACAACACAACTCTTGAGACCTCACTAAGTATTACAAATGTATATAATAGAAATAATATTTTTTATTTTGACAGAATTAAACACGAAAGAGTTGATCAACTTCCATTTTTACCAAGTTTTGGATTAAGTTTAAAATTTTAATATTATAAATTAATAAAATAATCACCCTAAAATTAACTCAAATAAAAATTTATTCGTTATTTTGTATATTTTTAAATATTAAAATTATAGTAAAGTGTCATCAACAAAATACATTTTCGTAACAGGAGGAGTAACCTCATCATTAGGTAAAGGAATTATTTCAGCCTCATTAGCAAAATTATTGCAAGCCCGCGGTTATTATGTAACAATTCAAAAACTCGATCCATATTTGAATATTGACCCGGGAACATTAAACCCTTATGAACACGGAGAGTGTTTTGTTACAGATGATGGAGCCGAGACAGATTTGGATTTAGGTCATTACGAACGTTTTTTAAATATTCCTACATCACAGGCAAATAATGTTACAACAGGAAGAATTTATCAATCTGTAATAAACAAAGAGCGAAAAGGTGATTATTTAGGAAAAACAGTCCAAATTATACCACATATTACCGATGAGATAAAACGAAGAATTAAAATAGTTGGGCAGAAAAAAAAGTTTGACGTTGTAATTACTGAAATAGGAGGTACTGTTGGTGATATAGAATCTTTTCCATACATTGAGGCAGTTCGTCAGCTTAAGTGGGAGCTAGGTTCAGACAGTTTGGCTATTCATCTTACTTTAGTGCCGTATCTTTCAGCTGCTAAAGAATTAAAAACTAAACCTACTCAGCATTCAGTAAAAATGCTTTTAGAAAGTGGTGTTCAACCGGATATTTTGGTATTACGTACTGAAAAAGCATTAACTATAGATATTAGAAAAAAAGTTGCATTGTTTTGTAATGTAAATATCAATTCAGTTATTGAATCAAGAGATGTCTCTACTATTTACGAAGTACCTTTATTAATGTATAAAGAAAAATTAGATGCAACTGTTTTAACAAAACTAAATTTACCCACAAACAAAGACCCTGAATTAAAGCCATGGAAAGAATTTTTATCTAAACTAAAAAATCCAAAAAGAGAAGTTACAATAGGTCTGATTGGTAAATATATTGAGTTGCCTGATGCATATAAATCTATAACAGAATCGTTTATTCATGCAGGTGCAGCAAATGATTGTAAGGTAAATCTTGTTTCAATTCACTCAGGAAAAATCGTAGAACAAAACTGTAATGAAAAATTAAAGGATTTAAAAGGTATACTGGTAGCTCCCGGTTTTGGTCATAGAGGTATTGAAGGGAAAATTTTAGCTGCTAAATATGCAAGAGAGAATAACATTCCATTTTTGGGAATTTGTCTTGGTATGCAATGTGCCGTAGTAGAATTTGCAAGAAATGTTTTAGGATTAAAAGATGCAAATTCTTCTGAAATGGACAGACAAACTCCTAATCCGGTTATTGATATAATGGAGGAACAAAAAGATATTCTCGAAAAGGGTGGAACTATGCGTCTTGGAGCATATTCATGTAAAATAAAAAAAGATACAAAAGCCTTTGAAATATATAACAAAGAAGAAACTGTTGAAAGACATCGTCACCGATATGAATTTAATAACAATTATCTTGCTGATTTTGAAAAAGCAGGTATGATTGGGTCCGGGGTTAATACTGAAACAAATTTAGTTGAGATAATTGAGATACCAAACCATAAATGGTATGTTGGTGTTCAGTTTCATCCTGAATACAAAAGCACAGTTATTAATCCTCATCCATTGTTTGTAAACTTTGTAAAAGCAACAATTTCTGAATAATCTAAATGCAATATTTTATTACCTTTGTCGTTGAAGTATTGACTTTTTACTAATAAATAAAAAAAAATAAAATGGACAAAAATTCTATTACTGGAATAGTATTAATATTTCTTGTGTTAATTGGCTATAGCTATTTTACAAAACCATCTGAAGAGGAATTAGCTGCAGCAAAAAGAAAGCAAGATTCTATTGCTTCTGTTGAAAAAGAAAAAACTATTGAAGAAGCAAAAATAAAAGAAGAAGTAAAAAATGCAGTTCCTGTTATTGAACCACAGGAAATATCTGAAAGTACATCAATTCAAAACAAATTAAATCAATATGGACCATTTGCTGATGTTGCTCAAGGTGAAAATCAATTTGTTACCTTAGAGAATAATTTAATAAAAATAAAATTTTCTTCAAAAGGAGGTAGGGTTTATTCAGTAGAACTAAAAAATTATGAAACTTACGATTCATTGCCTGTTAAACTTTTTGATGGAGATTCAACAATTTTCGGATTGAATTTTTTCGCACAAAATAGAGCAATTTCAACAAATGAATTGTTTTTTACTCCCGGAACACTAGAAAATCAAATAGTTTCAGATTCAAGCAAATCATTATCCCTAAAACTGAAATTATCTGATAATCAATATATTGAATATTTATACACACTTGAGGCTAACTCATACATGTTAAAGTTTGATATTAATTTGGTGGGTATGAATAATATTATTGCCAGTAATTTAAACTATTTAACATTAAATTGGGAAACCAACATTCGTCGTCAAGAGAAAGGTAAAAAATGGGAAACTGATAATACAACTGTTTTTTATAAATACTATCAAGATGAAGTTGATGAGTTAAGTATTAGAGCAAAAGATGCCCAAGAAGAGCTTAAAACGAAAGTAAAATGGGTTGCATTTAAACAACAATTCTTTTCTTCATTTTTAGTTGCAGATAATGCTTTTCTCAATGGCTTTGTAAAAGTTAATAAAATTGAAAACTCTGAAAAATATTTAAAAAAATGTTACGCAGAACTCACAATTCCATACGAAAGTAAGCCTACAGAAAATATCCCAATGAAATTTTATTTTGGACCTAATAAGTATAAAACATTACATCAATACAAATTAAAATTTGAAGATGTTATTCCTCTCGGTTGGGGTATTTTTAGTTGGGTTAATAAATTAGCAGTTATTCCTCTTTTTAATTTGTTAGGTTCATTTATCTCTAATTATGGGATTATAATATTATTAATGACACTTATTATAAAATTAGTATTATTACCTTTTACACGTAAGTCGTACATCTCATCTGCCAAAATGAAAGTTTTAAAACCACAGATTGATGAATTAAACAAAAAATTCCCTAAAAAGGAAGATGCAATGAAAAAGCAACAAGCAACAATGGCTTTGTACAAAAAAGTAGGCGTAAATCCAATGGGTGGCTGCTTGCCAATGCTTTTTCAAATGCCAATTTTATTTGCTATGTTCAGGTTTTTTCCGTCATCAATAGAATTGAGACATCAGGGATTCTTATGGGCAACAGATTTGTCTTCTTACGACTCTATTCTTAGCCTGCCATTTACAATACCTTTTTATGGCGACCATGTAAGTCTGTTTTGCTTGTTGATGACCATTGTCAACCTTATTTATGTAAAAATAAACAATGAGCAAACAAATATGTCGAGCCAGCAAATGCCTGGTATGAAATTAATGATGTATCTTATGCCTGTAATGATGTTATTTTGGTTTAACGATTATGCTTCAGGTTTAAGTTATTATTATTTCCTTTCTCTTTTATTTACAGTTGGACAAACAATGTTTTTTAAAAGCACCATTAACGAAAAAGCTCTTTTAGAAAAATTACATTCTAATGTTAAAAAACCTGTAAAGAAATCAAAATTTCAGCAGAAACTTGAGCAAGCAGCTAAGCAAAAAAGAAGATGAAAATAGTTTTTAAGATTAAACATTATGACATAAAAAAAAACCTCAAGAAGCTTGAGGTTTTTTTTATGTCATATAATTTAATTTAATAACCTGAGTTCGATATAAAATATAAAATACAGAAATTCAGAAATGAATAAGATTTGTGAATAAAATTA